>CAIUZU010000041.1 GCA_903903705.1 uncultured Helicobacteraceae bacterium | reverse complement strand
GATGTTTGGAATAGTGAGAAATTATACAATGCCCATCAGTTCATGCGTTTGCAAGGCTACGATGCATACTCAAGCAATGTAGAGGCTTTTTGGGAAGATGGAAAAACTATGCTAATAGATAAAGCACAAAAGCAGACATGTTGCGATTATCTGTTTGAGGCGGCAGGTCCAGGATGTACTTATGTTTTTTCAAACAGACTCGCTATGCACATAAAAAAGTTTTTAACCGTTAACTGGAGTGAAGTAAATAAAATTGAGCTGCATGATTGGTTTATTTACGCTTTTAGCAGGGTAAATAACTATAAATGGCATATAGATAAGCAGATAAATATGTCTTACAGGCAGCATGATACAAATCAAGTCGGCGTAAACTCTGGTATTCGTGCTTTTATAAAGAGATTTATGATGATAAAATCACAATGGTATAGAGAAGAAACTATCAAAATTATTACTGTTTTAAATTTAGAAAATAGATATAAATTCACTTCATATATTATGAAAAAGAGTTTTCTGAATAATCTATTATTGATAGGTAACATTTTTAACTTTAGAAGAAAGCTTAGCGATAAAATATTTTTTCTTCTAGTCTGTAGTTTGGGAATCTACTAACTATTTTTTTAAAATAGCCGTAAAAACCATATATGCCATCGCAATCAAGATAAAAAATGTAAAAATCATAGCTATCGGAAATAGACCGTTAGGGTAATGTTCAATGTGTCTAGCCACCACATACCCTAAAAAACAGAATATCAGCTGTGCGAGTATTAAAAATATTGCAGTCTGTTTCGTATCTCCAAAAAATCTGTGCAGTATATGATGTATATGCGTTTTATCGGCTAAAAAGGGTGAGCGTTTCATATTTATTCGTCTAAGCATTACAACTATGGTGTCTATGATAGGGATAGCGGCAAAGTATAAAATTATCACCGGATGTATATATTTTATACTTAAAATCGCTATTGTAGATATGATAAAACCGATGGTTAAACTGCCGCTATCACCCATAAATATTTTTGCAGGAGACCAATTAAACAGCATAAAAACAACCAAAACTGATATGGTAAATATGGATAGCAAAAATATCAACTCATCATCAAAGACTATACCGACATAAGCAAAAGTTGCAAGTATGACTATAGAGATCCCGACCGCTAGCCCATCAAGCCCATCTATAAGATTTAGGGCATTTGTAAATCCGCTTACGACAAAAACGGTAAAAGGAATGCTTAGATAGAGCAATGTTGCATCAAATCCAAAATAGATTCCCAAAGAGTTTATGTAAATATTATCGAGGTATAAAAAAAGAGTAGATATAGCTATCGCAAAAAATTTGGTTTTTGGTGCTACATGTTTATAGTCATCGTAAAAGCCTACGATAAAAATAATAGCAATTGCCGCAAACATATAGATATGCTGCATAAATAGACTAAATTCAATGAGCATAAAAGATATCAAAAGTGCAGAGACAAAGCCGATTCCACCGCTTCGAGGTATGGCATCATTGTGTATGCTTCTGTCATTAGGTATATCTAATATGGCGATTTTTGAAGCATATTTTATAAGAAGATATATAAATAAAAAGGATAATAAAAAAGGCAAAGTATATTTTATTGTAATCATTAAAGCAATTATACTTAAATTTTTATGGTTGTTGAATGGATTTAAAATGTAAGAAGTGGTGCCGACACGAGGATTTGAACCCCGGGCCTGCTGATTACAAATCAGCTGCTCTAGCCAACTGAGCTATG
>CAIUZU010000040.1 GCA_903903705.1 uncultured Helicobacteraceae bacterium | reverse complement strand
TATCTGCCCCCACAACAATTTTAAGTTTGGTTAAATCATCTACGCTGTTTGGAAATCTTCCATCAACCAACATCTTTTTATGGCAGATAACTTGTTCTTGAGCTTCAAAATAGGATGGACCAAAATTATAGATTTTTTCTCTCTCTTTTGTTTTTGAGAGAGCCGCCGAGATGATATGAATATCCGGATTTTTACTAAATTCAAGAGCCTCTTTTGTGGTATTTACCGTAGTAATATTTAGCTTAACTCCCAAATGCTTTGAGTATGCATTAAGCAAATCGTACTCAAAACCTTTCGGTCCGTCAGATCCTATGTAGTAAGTAGATGCAGAGTTTAAAAGCACCACATTAAGCACTCCACCCTCTTTTATTTTTGTAAGAGTTTTTGCTCTAATCTCTTTTTGTGCACCTTGAAAAAGGGAATGACCTATCCAGCCAAAAACAAAGAAATAGATAGCAAAATAAGCGATTGTCGAATTTTTCATAAAATTATTCATTTTAGCAGTTTACACTCAAAAACTTATGCGAATATAAAGCGGTTTATACCGTTATCATACTCATGTGCTAAAACCTGTCCATGAGCTTTTAAGATGGAGTCCACCAGATATAGCCCAAGCCCAAAACTATTTTTAGAAGGATTGTCTTTTGTAAAAGGTTCAATATAGTACTGTAGAGGGTGTGCTATACAAGCCCCTTTGCTCTCAAAACAGAGCTCATTGTTTTTTACCAAGATCCTTACATGTGCGTCGGTTGAGTACTTGATGCCGTTATCTATCATATTTTTTATAGCCGTAGTATAAAGCCTATAGTTTGCACTTATTTTATGTGCTGCATCTACCTCTACATCTATAGAGGTTTTCTCAATCATCGCCATATCGATAGCCCCGTCGATAATGTCAACAAGACGGTACTCTTTAAATTCTGCCTTATCTCCAAGACTTGTCACCTCTTCTATAAGGGCAAATTCATTAATAAGCGTCTCTAGGCGACCGAAAATAGAACAAAATCTATCTTTTTGTTTTTGAGATTCCAACATTTGGGTTGCGATAGTTCCCTTTGCTATAGGAGTTTTTAGCTCATGCATAATATTTCTCAAAAAAAGAGTTCTTGATTCTAAGATAGTGTTTATTTTTTCTCTCGTTGATTCAAGCTCGTTTGATATGAGTGAAATTTCATCACACCCTTTTGTTTTAAAAGAGATATTCATATCTCCGTTACCGTAGAGTGCAATCTTTTTTCTAAGCCTGATAAGCGGACGCAATTTTTGCAGTATTAAAATAAATGAAAAAGAGAGTACCGCAATAATCATCAAATATGCGTAAGCAACATTCCAGTATTTATACGGCTTTAAATCCTCATCCAAAATAAGCACGGAAGCTGAAGGAGACTCGATATTAAAATATATCTTCTTGTTAAATTCAAGCATAGTGGCTTTTAGATCTGTAATAACCTTTTTAGTGTAAAGACCTTTTTGGGAAAGCATCAAAGCGGCATCAATACTTTTGAAATCTTTTTTCTTTAAAATATTTGCATTTTTTAAAATATTT
>CAIUZU010000039.1 GCA_903903705.1 uncultured Helicobacteraceae bacterium | reverse complement strand
TCGGTCTCCCAACGCTTAGTATCATCAAGACACTCATGCAAATTTTGTGTAATTTTAGATGAGACCACATTTAAAGATAAAAAAGTTATAGAAGAGCTAAATAAAAACTTTATCTCCATAATCTCTTACAGTGATGATAACGACTACATGCCAAAAGAGCTGTGGCAGCCTGGAACTCCGGCAATATGGTTTTTAAAACCGAGTGCAGAGCCTATATATCAGCCGCTTATGGGTGCTGTGGATGCTGAGAATTTTTTAAAAGCGCTAGTAATAGTTAAAGAAGAGTTTAATAAGGGAAAAAACAAAAAATGATTTTTACAAATTCAAAAAGCAGCAATTTTAAAGCCGAGTTTGATGAGCTTCTCTCTCGAGGCAAAATGGATATTGCCTCTGTGAGTACAATCGTTGGAAATATTATCAGTGAAATAAAAAGCGAAAAAAATGAGGCACTTAAACGACATATCGCAAAGTTTGACAAATGGACTCCAAAGAGCGATGAAGATCTCAAAATCTCGACAGAGTCTATGAGCAGAGCCTATGCCAATCTTGATGAGAAATTAAAGAGTTCTCTTCATTTAGCGTATGACAGAATTAAAATCTATCATGAGAAACAAAAACCTAGATCTTGGTTTGACGATGAGCCAAACGGGACGATTTTGGGTCAAAGAGTTACTCCGGTTGACAGTGCTGGGCTTTATATTCCCGGCGGAAAAGCGGCTTATCCATCTTCACTTCTTATGAACGTTATTCCTGCTCAGGTTGCCGGAGTCGAAAAGATTGTAGTATGTACGCCGACACCTGATAATGAACCTAATGAGCTTCTGCTTGCGGCATGCCACTTGTGCGGAGTGAGTGAAGTTTACAAAGTCGGAGGAGCAAGTGCAATTGCTGCTATGGCTTATGGCACAGAGAGTATCCCAAAGGTTGACGTTATTACTGGACCGGGAAATATTTTTGTCGCAACTGCAAAGAAGATGGTTTTCGGTGATGTAAACATCGACATGATAGCAGGACCGAGTGAGATAGGAATCTTGGCGGATGATAGCGCAAATCCTTCCCACCTTGCGATTGATATGCTCTCTCAGGCTGAACATGACGAGATGGCAAGTTCGATTTTAATCACTCCGTCGCAGAAGCTTGCAGATAGTGTAAAAGTTGAGCTTGAAAATTGGCTAAAAAAACTTCCTCGTCAGGTAATTGCAAGAAAATCTATCGAGGAGCGCGGAGCTATAATCGTCACTGAAGATATGGAGGAGGCGATTCGCTTGATGAATGAGATAGCGCCGGAGCATTTAGAGGTTGCAACGCTCTCTCCTTTTGAGCTTTTGCCTCTCATAAAACATGCCGGAGCTATATTTTTAGGACACAATACTCCTGAAGCTATAGGTGACTATGTTGCAGGCCCAAATCACACTCTTCCAACAGGCGGAACTGCAAAATTCTACTCTCCTCTTGGAGTTGAAAATTTTATGAAAAAGACATCGATTATCTTTTTTAGTTCCAAAGCTATAAATGAGATAGGAGAGGAGTGTGCTTTGATTGCAAATACTGAAGGCTTAAGCGCACACGAACTTTCAGTCAGAGTCAGACTTGGCAAATAACATTCAATTATAAAAATTACAAATATTCAGCTATCAAAAATCGAT
>CAIUZU010000038.1 GCA_903903705.1 uncultured Helicobacteraceae bacterium | reverse complement strand
TCACTCGCATATAACTTTTTTACAGGTGATGCCAAAACAATTACCGCCTTTGGAAATTGGGGCGGATACCCTGAATATGTTGCTATACCATATATGTTTGCACAAGATAACTCTCTCTCAGCGATTGGCAAAAGTAAAATGGGAAAGATAAGTTTTAAATATGATTTACAAAAAATGGGACTAAAAAATCAAACTTTAATCGCAGGGTATGCAATAATTGATTTGGATGAAAAAATCATGCCACAAAGTGATATTGATGTGATAAATTTTATATATAAAGCTAAAGCAGGCAAGGCTTTAACTCTCAAAACGCAGTATGAACTTAGAGAGTCAAAAAACTACCGTTATACAAACGATATACTGACACTCTCTGCAACCTATGCTTTTTAATGCTCTCTTATCTTTCTAACTTCCGAAAAATATGACAATTCTATAAAATTGTTTCTCAAAAAGTTAGATATGGCAAGCACTTTAACTTGGTACTTTACTAAATCTTTTTACAATAAAATTTTTAATTTGGAGTATAATAATCCGATAACACAAAGGAGAAGCGTATGAAAATTTTAATTTCAGCAGCGTTGGCGTTATTTTTAGTAGGGTGTAGCAGTGAAAGTAAGCAAGAAGCTAAAGAGGTCGCAACCCAGACAAAAGAGAGTGTGACTCAAAGTGTAAAAGAGGCAAAGTCTGAGACTGTGCAAAAAGCTCAGGAAATTAAATCTGATGTTAGTGCAAAAGTCGAAGAGGTAAAATCTGATTCTGTGCAAAAAGCTCAGGAAATTAAATCTGATGTTAGTGCAAAAGTCGAAGAGGTAAAAAAGGAAGTTGCTACAAAGGTAGAAGATGTAAAGCAGGCAGTTTCAACGCAAACTAGTGCAAGCACACTATATCAGCCTTGTGCAGGGTGTCATGGTATGGATGCTTCAAAAGCGGCTCTTGGCAAATCTCAAATCATAAAAGGTTGGGATGTCAAAAAGATTGCAGATGCGCTCCATGGATATAAAGCCGGAACTTACGGTAGAGAGATGAAAGGCTTAATGGCTGGACAAACATCTAAATTAAGTGATGAAGATATAAAAATTCTCTCGGAATATATCTCAAAACTATAATAAAAATGGCATACGGAATCTAACCGTATGCCAAATCTACTCTGCTGAAACTCCCCTTATCTTCTTAACCTCTAAAAAATATGTATGTCCTAGATAAATGACAAAAAAGATAGCTCCGAAAAATATGGCGAATGGAATAAGTGAGAGAATGTATAGAGCTGCGGTTTTCATCACTATTTTGTTTGAGCTAAAAAACTTTATTTTTTTATCTTCCTCTTTTGTGCATATATTTGAAGATATGTCAAATGTAAGCATTTTATGGAAAAAATAGTACAGAGGGACGTTGATTGCCACTATGTTAATGAGCGGGATAAAGTAAAACGGTATAAGCAAAATGAAGAAAAAAAGCATTGTCGCCGTCCATTTTAGAGCCGAAAAAATTGCATAAAGTATATTGGAGTGACCTATCATTTCAACATCCATGTAGTCTCTTTTTTGAAGTTCCCTTAGAATGAGAGGCGTTAAAAAACCTATAATGATGACTGCTACAAAAATGGAGATGTAGATTGTTAAAAAACCGCCTACGGCATAGATGAAAAAAGTCGCCAGCCAAGAGGTTATGGCGTAGCTCATCAAAAATTTAACAATGCCGGAACCCTCAAGCTGTGCTTCCAAACTCTCGGTATGGGGAATGCCGTTTTCTATGGTCGTCTGTGAGCTTTGCACATGCATAGAGCCCAAGTGCTCAACTCCGATTCCTGCCATGATAAAAAATATAATGTACATGATAATAAGGCTGAGTATAAAAGGTACAAGTGCGTATTTGAGCATCTTCGGGGTTAAGAAGTCTTTTATACTTTGTAGGAGTATCTCTTTTTCGCTCATCTTTTGTTCCATTGTTTTTGATTTAATTTTAGATCTTCTACAATGCCGGTTGCCAAATAGAAGGTTTCATTGCTACTTTATAGTCTAAGAGCTGTAATAAAAGTAACAAGTGCCACCGACATGTCAAAATCTTTTAATGGCAGTTTGTAGCAGTTTACCTTAAAATCATTAAAAATATTTTAAGATTCCTTTATATTTAATTAAGATGCTTAGATGTATAGTGTTCGCAGATATGTTGTTAAAACTCCATACCTTAATATTGAGTAAAAGGGGTAGTAATGTTAGAAATTATTGCTGTCGTGCTTATTGTTCTTTGGCTTTTAGGGTTAGTTACTTCTAATACTATCGGAGGGTTTATCCATATTCTTTTAGTTATAGCAGTTGTTGTAATTTTAGTTCGTGTTATTCAGGGTAGGCGGTTATAAAGTACAAAATTTATACTTGGAGGTTTAGGATGACAAAAAATATAGGTAAGGTAGATAAAGCAGCTAGAATTGTAGTTGGGGTGATTCTTATCGTTCTTGGTATGATGACTAACAGTTTGTTGGGTCTTATAGGTATTATCCCTATAGTAACAGCTTTTTTGGGTACATGCCCGTTTTACACTCTGCTTAATATGAATACATGTAATGATAAGTTCGAAAGTTAGAGTTTATTTAGGCAAACTTTTTTCAAATTCCCACATTCGTGGGAATTAATA
>CAIUZU010000037.1 GCA_903903705.1 uncultured Helicobacteraceae bacterium | reverse complement strand
CTCGTTTGCTGCTTTGATTTCGTTTGCTTTGTTTACCGCGTCTATACTCTCAGCCTTTGTAGTAATTTCTAACCTTACTTTTATAGCTTCCGGTATTTCTACGCCCATAAAAGAGCAGTATTTTTTTATTTGGTCGTTTATATTACTAAGTTCCGCAAGGTATTTTTCTGGTTTCTTTGCCTTAGCAAGTTTTAAAAAGATTGCAGTAATATCTAAATCCCATTTTGATAGATTTTCGGACGGGTTAAAATTAGGGTTAATACAGTATATTATACTTTCTTTGTAGGGTATAGCGTGCAAGGTGTCACTAATATGTTTAGCGGTTGTATTTGAATAGCTACGAGTAGTGAATAAAATTGCTTTTTCTCCTTTGCTATTTGTAATATGCTTAGCAATTGGGAAATGTGATCCGTACGAAAATATGGTATCGTAACAAAAATAAAAAGATCTATTTGGGCTGTTTGCTTCTGATTGTTGCTCGTTTGCCCATAAATGTGCTACTGTTTCGTTATTTACTACTTTTTTCATTTTTTTAGTTTTTAGTGTATAAAAAATTAGTTAATTAGTGCAATAAAGCCTAAGCCCAGGACCATAACGATCATTATAACAATATAAGCTGCAAAGCTCATTAATGCCTCGTTGATTTCCTGATCTGTTAATCCTTTGTACTTGTTTACCGGTGTTGTTTTTAATCTGTTCATATTTTTGGCGTCAATTGGTTTATTTTGACTCTGCAAGTGTACAAACTTAATTAAGATAATACAAATAAAAATATAAACTATTTTGTAACTGCTTGAAAATCAGCTAATTTATTTTTAATTAAAATTATATTAGGATATATCAATTTAAATACTTTGCTTTGCCGGCAAACTTAAATACCTGGCTTATGCAATAAAAAAAAGATCTAATTTTCTGACAGGACCAAAAAAGGCATTTTTGCCTTATGGCTATTTTATGCCCTAATTTTAGTACACTGTACTATTTTCAGGACACTAACGGATTTGCTATACCCATACTTCTCAGTCCCGTACTTCTCAGCCTTGCTTCTCACCCATACTTCTCACCCGCGCTTCTCAGTTCCGTACTTCTCGCCGAAAAATTAGACAAACTTTTTAGACAGTTCATATTCTTTTCGCAAATAATTTATTTTTTGTGTTAAAACATCAATAAAAGAATTTGTAGAAAATCTTATATTTTTAATTTCTGCTAACTTGATTTCAAATGATCCCTCTACTTCTCGGTACTCTTCGCCATCTACTATACTTTGCTTCTCTCTATTACCCTGTGTGCCTTCTCCTTCAAGATATAATCTTGCTTCAACTATTTTTCTGGTGTTGTATGCTTCAATATATCCTTTGTGAATTTCCGTTTCTAATTCGTTTAAAAGGAATAAATATCCGGCTAACCTTAGGTTTGAGTTGATTAGGTCCTCAATATTGGTTGTTTTATTTGCTTTGATGATTTCAGCTTTGATTTTATCTATCATAATTGTTTAGCGTCTTTTAGGTCTAAATATCCTACTTGTTTTAGTATTTCGTGATTTTCTGCAAATTGTGTTGTTTTTGGGAGTAATTTCCATATCCACTCAGGATTTAAGGCTAATTTAAAGGAATATACCCCTTTTGGAGTAGAGTTTATGTAATATGGAGAGTAACCATACCCCAAACTTAAATCAACTAACCGATCGTACTTATACTTCTCAATCATTAAAGTGTCGTAGTGTACTTCTCGGCATTTTAATTCAATAAACATCTTATACTTCTCAGAATAGCAGTCAAAACTCGAATATTCATCTCCTCCTTGAAGATCCGGAATATATTTGTCTTTTAGGAATTTAAATAGTTCTGATTCATTCATAAATCAGCTACTTTTTGTGTGTAAAAGTCAATTAGTTCTTGGTAGTCTAATTTGCCCATTTTTTTTGTTTGATGCCTTTTGTGTTCAAGGAAATCCATACCACCCTTACCTATTTCTCT
>CAIUZU010000036.1 GCA_903903705.1 uncultured Helicobacteraceae bacterium | reverse complement strand
TGAGTTTATTCTCAACAGCCATAGCATCAACTCTTTGTTTAATATTTTGAAAATCATTAATGCTTTTGATATTACCTTTGATTACAAGGGTGTTTGACGATACCTCTAATTCCATTTTAAGACCTCATTTTTTTTTGTGTATTTCAGCAGTTTATAATTTTTATAATTAAAGTTAACTAAAATTAGAAATATTTCTTAACCATTCCTTAATTTTTTTCTCATAACCTATATCTTTTAGTTTAACTAAGTTAAGAGGTTTAGAGAGATATTTTTGTTTTACATATCCTCCAAAGTCATGTGGGTAAAGATATCCGCTGCTTTCTAAAGAAATCCCGCTTTGTTGCCTTATATTTTTAGGAATATCTAAAATCACTCCGCTTCTTACGGCACTAAGCGCATCATTAATTGCTAAATAAGCCGAGTTTGATTTTGGTGAAGAGGCGAGATAGATAACGGCTTGAGCTAAAATAATTCTAGCCTCAGGATAACCGATTTTAGAGACACTTGTCATAGCAGAAGTTGCAAGTGTTAAGGCTTGCGGATTTGCATTTCCTATATCTTCGCTTGCTAGTATAACGAGCCGTCTAGCTATAAAATCGGCACTCTCTCCACCCTCAATTAGTCTTGCCAAATAGTAGATGGCTGCATCCATGTCAGAGCCTCGAACGGATTTAATCATGGCACTTGTAAGATCATAGTGTACACCGGCCTCGCTGCTTCCTGCACTTAGTGCATTTGGTCTGAGCGACTTTAAAAGAGTTAGAGTTATATTCGTATTGATATTTGAAGCAAACTCCAAAAGTTTAAGCATAGCTCTCGCATCTCCGCCACTGCTTGCAACCAAATACTCTTTTGCATCATCTTCACATGTAACGTAGCCGTTTGAAAGAGCTTTTTCTAAGAGATCTATTAGTGATTCTTTAGAAATTGGATATAGCTCAAAGAGCATTGAGCGGGAGCGTATAGCCGAAGTGAGTGAAAAAAACGGATTTTCTGTGGATGCTCCTATGATGAGAACAGAGTTGTTTTCCATCACGGGGAGCAGAACCTCTTGCTGATTTTTAGCTAAGCGGTGGACTTCGTCTATAAAGATAAGCGGTTTTTGCAGAGCATTTTTATACTGTTCAAAAATGCGTCTTAAATCCTCTATTTTGAGGCTTGTCGCATTGAACTCATAAAATGGCAGTTCCATTTTTTTTGCAATAATTCTTGCGATTGATGTTTTTCCGCAACCGGCAGGACCAAAAAAGAAGCTGTGACCCAGTGCATTTTTTTCACACAAAATTCTAAGCGGAGCGTCATTCTCACTTAAATGGCTCTGTCCTACTAAATCATCAAAATCAGCAGGTCTTAAAAGGTGTGTAAAATCTGCCAACTTAACTCTTCTTTTTAGTTACTTTTTTATCTTTAAAACTCTTTTTTTTATCATCTTTTATAAAAGCCGATTTTTTGCCATCTTTGGAAGTGCCTTTTTTCTCATCTTTTTTGAAAGCCGACTTTTTCCCATCTTTAGGGATGCTTTTTTTATTTTCTT
>CAIUZU010000035.1 GCA_903903705.1 uncultured Helicobacteraceae bacterium | reverse complement strand
CATCATCTAACTGATGAACCATTTTGTTTTCATCAGTTGCAGGCATAGGCCATATTGGAGTTTCTCGTTTATCTTGCCTTTTGTATTCTTTTATATCAGGCTGAACTTCACTTTCTTCTTCATCCATGTCATTTTCTAATGCATTATCCTCTATTGAAGAGCTATCAGCACTATCTTCAAACGACTCCATATCACCACTCATTAGAGCATCAAGTTCTTCTTGAGTCATAAACAAATTCTCCATTTTTTTATAAAATTTCGCTACATTTAATTTTTACCATTATAATATCATAAATTATATAAATGCGAGAATGGATTAAATGATAGTTGACCTGCATAACCATACGAAACTTTGCAATCATGCAGAGGGTGAAATCTTTGAGTACATAGAAAAAGCGATTGAATGCAATATAAAACATTTCGGCTTTTCCGAGCATGCCCCAATGAATTTTGATGAAAAATATCGCATAAATTTTGAGCAGATGAAAGAGTACGAAAATGCTGTTTTAAGTGCAAAAAAGAGATATGAAGAGAGAATAGAGATACTCTTAGGCTATGAAGTTGATTATCTCAAAGGCTACTTGGATGAGAGAGTTTTAAATGCAGATGTCGACTATCTCATAGGTTCCGTCCATTTTATAGAGGAGTGGGGATTTGACAATCCTGAGTTTATAGGCAGCTATAAAAATCATGATATTGATGAAATTTGGCAAAAATATTTTGATGCTATAGAGGAGATGGCAAATAGTAGGCTTTTTGATATTGTTGCCCATATAGATCTTATAAAAATTTTTAAATTTATGCCAAAAAGAGATGTTGTTGATATCGCAAAGAATGCCCTTTTAGCGATTAAAGAAGCTAATATGTCGTTAGAGATAAATGTTGCAGGATTTAGAAAACCAATTGGCGAAGCGTACCCAACGTTATCTCTTTTACAAGAAGCTAAAAAACTTGATATTCCGATCACCTTTGCTTCCGATGCACACAAACCTGAACAAGTTGGACTTTATAGTGATGAAGCTTTAAATATGGCTAAATCTGTAGGATATGAGGAGTGTGTGCTATATCGAAAGAGAAAAAAAGAATTTGTAAAATTTTAATTTCCATCTCGCTTCAAAGAAGCTTTAGCAAATAAGTGACAAGCTTAACCAAATGCGGCTTTGCTGGGTTTGGCGTTTAAAAAAAATGATAAAGCAATTTTAAAGAGTTAGCCTTGTATAATGGCTCCACTTAAAATTAAATAAGGAAATAACAATGGGTAAATATATAGAATTAACTAGTTCAGATTTTGAATCAACTCTGAGCGAAGGTGTATCATTGGTAGATTTCTGGGCACCGTGGTGTGGACCTTGTCGTATGATTGCTCCTGTAATTGAAGAGCTTGCAAACGACTATGAAGGCAAAGCTAAGATCTGTAAAGTAAACACTGATGAAGAGCAAGATATTGCTGTTAAATTCGGTATCCGTTCTATCCCTACAATCATGTTTTTCAAAGACGGCAAGATGGTAGATCAAGTTGTCGGAGCACAGTCTAAAGCTGCTCTTTCACAAAAAATAGACGCTCTTTTAGCATAATTTTAAACATTAAGAGAGGCAATTGCCTCCCTTATATGATCCAAAAAATTTCAACTTCTCCCTGCAAAACTTATTTTACTCTTTTATTTAAAAAAACAAAGATTTTCTTTATAAACAAGATAGTATGATGTGAAAACTAAATAACTTAACGTAGGTTATCAGATAAAAATTTATAAATTAAGGTGTTTTGGATGATTTTAGATTGTGCGATTATCGGCGGCGGTCCTGCAGGACTAACAGCCGGAATGTATGCAACTCGCGGTGGTTTAGAAAATGTCGTTATGTTTGAAAAAGGAATGCCGGGAGGACAAATTACTCAAAGCTCAGAGATAGAAAATTATCCTGGAGTTACAGGCGAAGTAAGCGGCATGGAGTTTATGATGCCATGGCCTGCACAGTGCCAAAAATTTGGTCTAAAACATGAGATGGTTGCAGTAAATCGTGTAAGCAAAGAGGGTGAGATCTTTAAAATTCACAAAGAAGACGGAACAATCAGCCAAGCACACAGTGTTATCGTGTGTACAGGTTCATCTCCTAGACGTGCCGGTTTTGCAGGAGAAGATGAACTATTTGGAAGAGGTGTTAGCACATGTGCTACATGTGACGGATTTTTCTATAAGGGAAAGGAAGTTGCGGTAGTCGGTGGCGGTGATACCGCTCTTGAAGAAGCACTTTATCTGGCAAAAATATGCTCTAAAGTTTATCTGATCCATAGAAGAGATAGCTTTCGTGCATCTCCAAATACCGTTGAGAGAGTGAAAAATGCTCAAAATATCGAACTTATTTTAAACTCTATCCCTCAAGAAGTTTATGGCGACAACATGGGTGTTACCGGTCTATTGGTAAAGGGCGGCTCAGGAGAGATTCGTGATATAAAAGTTCCGGGAGTGTTTACATTTGTCGGAAATGACGTAAACAATCAAATTCTTATTCAAGAAGACGGCAACTTTTTGTGTGATGTTAACAAGCATGGCGAAGTTATAGTTGATATTAGCATGACAACATCTGTTCATGGGCTTTTTGCAGCAGGCGATATGCGTCTGTCTGCTCCAAAACAGGTTGTAAGCGCAGCAGGAGACGGTGCAGTAGCGGCACTTCAAGCAATCTCTTATGTTGATGAAAAATTAAATTCTTAAGGGTAATAGATGATAGTAAAAGTTGGTGTTCTAGGTGCAAACGGCAGAGTCGGGAAACTTATTATTGATGATTTAAAAACAACGAAAGATATAAATTTAAGTTCTGTTTTTGTGAGAAACTCACTTGATTTTTCAATAGATCCTTCTGTTTTGGTAAGTACAGATATAAAATCTTTTCTAAATGCATGCGATGTTGTTATAGATTTTTCACTTCCTGAGGCTTGCGAGTCTCTGCTTGAGGCATGTTTAAAAACCCCAAAACCTCTCGTTATCGGGACAACCGGACTAAATGCACATCAGTTAAATCTATTAAAACAGGCAAGTGAAAATATGCCGATTCTCTATGCTACCAATATGTCTTTAGGCGTGGCACTCTTAAATAAACTCGTTTACCAAGCTTCTGCCGCACTAGAGGGTTTTGACATTGAAATAGTTGAGATGCATCATAAGCATAAAAAAGATGCTCCAAGCGGAACGGCACTTACTTTAGGCGAATCCGCGGCTAAAGGTCGCGGTCTGGATTTGGATAAAGTCCGTATAAGCGGCAGAGACGGCAATATTGGTCAAAGAAGCAAAGATGAAATAGCAGTAATGGCACTTCGCGGCGGCGATATAGTAGGTCGTCAAACGTTGGGCTTTTACAATGAAGGTGAATTTATAGAGTTAAATCATACGGCAACTTCAAGAAATACATTTAGTAAAGGTGCGATAAGAGCTGCATCATGGCTTGTAAGCAAAGAAGCCGGACTTTACTCCATAAGTGATTGTTTGGAGATCTAAATCAATTTTATTTTAATTTGGTTTGAGTATAATTCCAAAATTATTTAACTATTCTATCAGGAGAAAAATGTGCTAGAAGATATGAATGAAAAGTGTGCAGTTGTAGGAATCTATGGCAATAAAGAGGCTTCGAAACTAGCTTATTTTTCACTACATGCACTTCAGCATCGTGGTCAAGAAGCTGCAGGAATAAGCTCTTCAAACGGAACAAAACTCCAAACAATTAAAAAACGCGGTTTGGTTATGCGTGTATTTGATGAGAAAAAACTTGAAACCCTAAGAGGTTCAAGCGCTATCGGACATACTCGCTACTCAACTGCGGGTGATGACTCTATCCTTGATGCGCAACCTGTTTTTGCCAGATATGATCTAGGCGAAATGGCAATCGTTCATAACGGGAACTTGACCAATGCAGAAGAGATTCGTAATCGCCTAATAGACAAAGGCGCAATTTTTCAAACTTTTATGGACACTGAAAATCTCATTCACCTTATAGCAAAGAGTGAAAAAAGAAAGCTTCTTGATAGAATCATAGATGCCGTTCAGAGAATAGAGGGTGCTTTTTCACTTGTTTTTTTAAGCAGAACAAAAATGTTTGCTATGCGTGACCGCCATGGTTTTCGCCCTTTGAGCCTCGGAAAACTTCCAAGTGGAGGCTATATCGTAGCGAGTGAAACATGCGCATTTGATTTAGTTGGTGCAACGTTTATGCGGGACGTTGAGCCAGGTGAGCTTTTGATTTTTGATGAAGACAAAGAACCTGAGAGTATAAAAGTTTTTGAACCTACTCCAAAGCACTGTATCTTCGAGTATGTTTACTTTTCAAGACCTGACTCAAGGGTTTTTGGTCAATCTGTTTACCAAACCAGAAAAAATATGGGCAGAGAGTTGGCACACATAAAACCTGTCGAAGCAGACATGGTAATTCCGGTACCTGATGGCGGTGTTCCAGCAGCTATAGGATACGCTCAAGAAAGCGGTATACCTTATGAAATGGGGATAATGAGAAACCACTACATCGGTAGAACTTTTATCGAACCTACTCAAGAAATGAGAGATCTAAAAGTTAAAATGAAGCTCTCTCCGATGACGGACATTATAAAAGGTAAAAGAGTTATTGTCGTAGATGACTCTATAGTTCGCGGAACGACATCAAAAAGAATAGTAAGAATGTTAAAAGAAGCAGGAGCGAGTGAAGTTCACATGAGAGTTTCATCCCCTCCGACAACAGATCCATGTTTTTATGGAGTTGATACACCGAATAAAGATAAACTAATCGCCGCAAATATGAGTCTTGATGATATTTGTAAATTTATCGAAGCGGACTCACTTGCATATTTAGACGAAGCATCACTTTTAAGAAGCGTAAATACGAAAGAAGACAACTACTGTACTGCCTGCTTCACAGGAAAATACATAGTTTGATGGAACAGATTTACACCTTTGGCAACTATTTAAGAGATAAATTTGGTTGCAAAGTCTATAAAGTCGGCGTAAATATATCAGGTTTTACATGTCCAAATATTGACGGTACAGTAGCAAAAGGCGGATGTACATTTTGCGAGAACGACTCATTTAGTGCAAGTACCGGAGAGACAAAAGATCTCAAAGGCTTTCATCTTAACCTTCACTCCAAATCAAATCCAAATCTAGAAAAACAGCTAAAACAACTTGAATTTCAGTTTAATGCAATTAGCAAAAGGCAGCGTGAAGAGTACGGCGCACAAAAGTTTCTAGTCTACTTTCAATCATTTACAAATACCTATGCACCGCTTGGAACACTCGAAGCTCTCTACGAAAAAGCTCTCTCATTTCCCGATGTTATAGGTCTTAGCATCGGCACACGCTCAGATAGCATAACCGATGAAACATTAGATTATCTTGCATCGCTTAATAAGAAAAAAGAGATATGGATTGAGTTTGGCATTCAATCTGTATTTGACGAAACGTTAGAAAAAATTAACCGAGGACATACGAGCGAAAATGTAAAAGAGTGGATATTAAAAGCAAAATCCAAAGGCTTGCATGTATGTGGTCATCTTATATTCGGTTTGCCGGATGAAAGCAAAGAGATGATGCTTTACACCTCAAAACAGGCTTACATCTGGGGGATTGACTCCGTTAAGTATCATCCGCTCTATATCGTGAAAAAAACATCCCTAGCAAATGATTTTTTAAAAGGAAAATTCACTCCTATCTCTGAAGAGGATTACATTGATATTTTGATAAAATCTCTGCAGATGAAGCCTAAAAACATATCTGTTCAAAGAGTAACAGCAGGAATAGATGATGACTCTCTACTCGCACCCCAGTGGTGCAGAGATAAAAAGAGTCAAATAAAAAAGATAAACGCAGCTCTTAAGCCATTAAAACTCAAATACTAGTGAGCATAAATAGCCGAAGAAGAAGCAAAACCTTGAAAATGTGTCGGATAGTCAATATAAATTATAAAATCCTTTGTCTCTCCCGGTTTTAAATTTTCTGCCACAGTAAACTTCTCTTCTATCCGTGATGGCTTATCATCTTTACTACCAAAACCCAAAAATGAGTATAGAAATCCGCTTGGAACAAAATAAGAGCCTCTGTCTACGTTGGCTGCACTATGAGTGGTATTTTCTAGTTTAATTTCCAAAACAACCTCACCGATTTCATAATTTCCCTCATTTCTTACTACTCCGCTAAACATAATTTTTTCGGTATTTAAATTTCTCTTATTCTCAAGTCTATATAGTTTTGCCACTTTGGTATTTTTATCCACAGCGTATATGCCTATACCGCTTAAAAACAAAAATACTAAAAAAAACGATACTATAATTTCAACCCTATACTTTGAATTTTCGTCCTTTAATGCAAGAAAAACTCCGCCCACTAAAACAGGTAACAGCATAAAGATAACCAGATAGTGCCAAATATTAAAAAGTGTAATCATTTGCAATCAGCTCCTAAGGAAATATTATAATCATATGCATAGGTAAAAGGCTCAATTATTATTTTTATCTCACGTTCTTGACCTACTGCAATATCATTCTCAAT
>CAIUZU010000034.1 GCA_903903705.1 uncultured Helicobacteraceae bacterium | reverse complement strand
TGAAGATGCGTCATCCCCGGAACAAGAGTCTGTGTATGCTTTGAAGCTATAACCAATATCTCATGCATTAAAAGTTTTACGGCACCCGCTATCTCTAAATTTTTACGTAAAACATAACGGCGAAAATCAACTGCAACTTGGTCGTTTCTGCTTCTTGCCGTATGAAGTTTTTTACCCGCTTCACCGATAATAGCAGTCAAGCGCTTCTCAATCCCCATGTGTAGGTCTTCATCAGATATTTTCCACTCAAACACGCCTGACTCTATCTCCTCTTTTACCTGAGAAAGCCCTTTTGTTATCTGAGATAGCTCATCGGCAGTTAAAATGCCCTGTTTTGCAAGCATTGTAGCATGTGCAATAGAGCCTTCAATATCTTCACGATAAAGTTTTCTGTCAAACATAATAGAAGCGTTAAACTGATCTAAAAGGCTTGATGCACTCGCAGAAAAACGACCTGACCACATTTTGTTCATAATAATTCCCTTAATTTTATTTTATAAAAAGTTATTTAAAAAGTTTGGTATTTTAGCTAAATTAAGCGATTTTACAAAATAGAGTTTGCTCTTAAAAAGAGAGTTTGGCAGTTTATAGCAAATCCGACTGGATTTACCGTTAGTTACTGACTTTACGTATTTTTTATGAAAATTGCGTAAAACACATTGTAAATCTCGAAAAACAGAGTTTTTCGTAGCTTTAGGGGGTTGCAAGGGACTTTAGTCCATGCCACTTAAACGGACGCGTTCGTTTAAGTGCGTAACATCAATTAGTTACATGCGGGCACTTTACCGCTATCTTTTGCATATTCCATCAAAAACTCCATCAAATGATTTGCATTTTTTTCAGGCTTATTATTTTTAAAATAGTCAAAAGAGTTTTTTGCGTTTTCATCACTGCTCTTTAAATGGACTTGAACCAACTCCGCAGCACTGTTTTTCATATACTCTTCCCACTGTGCACTGGTTTTTTTGGAGATAAACGTATGCCCGTCACTATGACATTTGGAACATCTTTTTACATACTCTTTCTGACCCTTATAGAGTGCCGCATCTGCACTTGAAAGAAACAGAACCATTAAAGAAAAAATTACAAATCTACCCATAAGTCAAACCTTTGTGTTTACTTATGCTACATTACACTTTATTACATCCACCTTATAATACGCAAAAAAGAGTATATTTTAAAACATGACTGTTATAATTGATACTTTTCATACAACTTTTCTTCCAAATCCCATAAACCTCTCTCTTTTAGAGACTCTACAACACTCGGTGTACAATCTACATCATCGGGCCACTCTCTATCGAAACCATCTAAAATATTTTTATTAGTTCCGTCTAAACCAACCATCAATCCTGATACAAAGAGATCTCGTTGAACATCTATATTATTTGTTACTCTCCAAATAAGCATATATGAATTAAAAATATCATTTTTAGCATCATCTACAAAAACAACGACCCTTACATGTTCGCTTAATGCGACAAGAGCGTCAAAACAGTTCTTTAAGTTTCTTGTTTTAT
>CAIUZU010000033.1 GCA_903903705.1 uncultured Helicobacteraceae bacterium | reverse complement strand
TTTATATAAAATTTTTAAATCATTAGACTTGTTTCTTATTCCAATTATGACAACAGTTACACCAGCTTTGTCCCTTGCATTATTTGACCATGAAAATGATTGATAAGCAAAAAATATTTCTTGATTTTTTGAAAAAATATATGGCCAGAGTAAGCCAACTTGCTCACCTTGTGAAATTGAATTTGTTGATACAAAAGCATATTTAGCATTAAAATTTAAAATATAATCCGTTCCTTTTTTAAACCAACAGCCAATATAATCAAGCCTTTTAACATTACCCATATTATCGAATACAATATCCATGTCATATTTTTGGGACTCGTTTCGTTCGCTGTATCCCAAATACGGCGGATTCCCTAAAATATAAATCTCATCCCCCTCAACTTTAGGACAAACCTCTGCCCAATCCAGCCTTGTTGCATTTCCTTGGACTATGTTGCCGCCGTTTTTGAGTGGGAGTGTCGGGGTGCAGTCTCCAAACTTCTTTTTGAACTCCATGTTCATTTGATGCTCTGCAAGCCAAAGCGAAAGAATGGCTACTTCATGAGCGAAGTCGTCTAGCTCTATACCGTAAAATTGGCTTAGTTTCACGCTTGGCATGTGGAGCATTCCTCCGCTTTCAAAGATTTTCATCTCAAGTTGTCTCAGCTCTTTGTAGGCGATAATGAGAAAATTTCCGCTTCCACATGCCGGATCAAAAATTTTGAGATTTGTGATGCGTTGATGCAGCTTGTTGAGTTTGGCAAAGTTGCCTTTTGCATTTTCAAATTCCTCGTGTAGCTCTTCTAAAAAAAGCGGATTGATAACTTTCATGATATTTGGAACGGAAGTGTAGTGCATGCCCATTCCGCCACGATGCTCTTCGCTCACCACCGCTTGAATCATGGAGCCAAAAATGTCAGGATTTATTTGCGACCAGTTCAAATCACCGCCACATTCAATGAGAAGTTTTCTCGATTTTGCACTAAAGCTTGGCATGTGGAATCTCTCACGAAAAAGCCCACCGTTCACATAAGGAAAACTTTTTAAGTGACTTGAAATGTTTCGCTCTTTTGAGTTGAGCGTCTCAAAAAGTTTGTCGATGTGCACATCTAAGTCACTTCCATCAGGCTTTGAAAGAGCTTTGATGTAGTTTGTAAACTGATTTTCTTCGGTAAATATCTCGGTATCTTCTGCAAAATAACAAAACAAAAGCCGTGTCAAAAATACATTTAACGCATGTATCTCGGCATGTGTATTTGTCGGGTTCTCTTTTTTGAGTTCCTCATAAAGCTTTGCCATTTTTACAGAGGCTTTGACATCCGCCTCTTTTTCATCGTAAACCGTTGCTCGCTCAACTCCCGCAAGCGGCCAGAAAAAATCTGAGTTTTTAGGAAGCTCTGAGAGTGGAATGTCGAGGGTAGTTTGGAGGCTCATGTCTATGGCTTTAAGCGTTATGAAGTCGGTAACGATGATAAACCGCAATCCCTTCTTGGCATGTGGAATCTCGGCAAATAAACTCTCAAGCTCTTGAGTTGCGGCTTTTTTAAAAAAAAGCTTTTTATTTTTTACGGTGAGTTCCCCGTTTATATCAAGCGTATTAACATCGCTGTTTTTTCTAAGCAAAGTCACGCTTGATTTTGGCAACTCATACGCCAAAAGAAAATCAAAGATAAAATCATTTTTTTTAAGAGAATCCACTAATGTTTGCAGTTTTATTTCTAATTGAAGTATGTCCATAAAAAATCACTTATACCATTACGGTAATTATTTAAAATAGAAAACTATGATTATTACGATTAAGGTATTAAATCGTTAATTTTTATTATTACTATTTCATTGATTACGATTATAGTAAAATTATTTGCTTTTGTTGTCAATTATTTTCTCATTACCGTATTAATATAATCCATTGTTTCAAAATAAGGACGATATTCGTATGTTATCAACAAAAGAAATAGCAGAAAAGTTTGATATTCCCAAAACCACTCTTTATGGTTGGAAGACAGAAAGACCTAAAGTTTATGATTATTTAGCCAATGCAGACAAACAATATGAAAAGTACAGAGAAGTAAACATCTTTTTAGACGCTTACATAAAAACTGCAAAAACGAAGATTTTTGATTTTAAAGAGATTGAGTATATTTTTGACCTTGATTTACACCTAAAAACCATTGCAGACATACAAGATATGCACCTCATTTTTATAAACACAAGTGCAAAATCCATCAAAGAAAACACAGCATTTACACTCGACATCTACAAAAAACTCGAAACTTTAAA
>CAIUZU010000032.1 GCA_903903705.1 uncultured Helicobacteraceae bacterium | reverse complement strand
TAATATTTTCTAAAACTAGCATCTGCCAAAGCAGCCTCAATACTATAATTTTTGTAAGAAGTTCCCTCTAGCCACGCTTTTATTTTACTCATATAGTGCACCTAAAATAGAATTTTTTGACGCTCCCGTAACGGAGGATAGTTTGACATGTTTTTTATGTACTCTCTCATGCGCAAGCCATGCAAACGCCATAGCTTCCATAAACTCACTGCTCACACCGCACTCATCGCTTGAAGCTACCTCTATATCCTTTAGTTCAGCTTTTAGTCTTTCCATAAGATAGCTGTTTTTAATGCCGCCGCCGCATACGATAAGCAGATTTGTGGATGTTTTTTTAACTTCGTTTGCTATGCTGTGTACGGTTAGCTCTAAAAACGTTGCCTGAACATCCCTGTTTTTTATATGAAAAGAGCCTCCCTTTTTTTGTGAAAACTTCTCAAGTTGTCCCTCAATCCATTGTGAGTTAAAAAGTTCTCTGCCCGTACTTTTTGGTGCTTTCATGGAGAAATAAGGTTCTTGCAGCATTATCTTAAGCAGATCTGCATTCATAGTTCCCGACTTTGCCCATCTGCCCTCTTCATCATACGGTGTACTGTTGTGCTGTGAGTTCCAGTAGTCTATAAGCACATTGCCGCATCCGGTGTCATAACCTATAAGATTATCACCAAGAAGAGTTAAATTTGCCATTCCGCCTATATTTAGTACGCTTATATCTCCCTCAAGTTTTGAGAATATATAGTTGTGAAAAGCAGGTGCAAAAGGGGCACCCTGACCGCCGAGTGCTATATCTTTTCTTCTAAAGTCACTTACGACTCTAATACCTGTTTGTGCTGTTACAACATTAGGATTGCCCAACTGCATAGAAAAAGGGTATGTGCTATTTGGTTCATGCCAAAGGGTTTGACCATGTAAGCCGATAGCAGCTATTGCACTTTTATCTATTTTGTTTTCAGATATAAAACTCTCTATTGCATCCGCATACATTTTGCCTAAACGTGTATCAAGTTCACCTACTGTTTTTATAGTTGTAGTGTCGTTAATAATACTTAAGATATCTATTTTTAAATTCTTGTCAAAAGGATATACTCCTGCATGAAGCAGTTCAAAACTATGCGGCTTAATCTCACAATATGCTATGTCTATTCCGTCAAGACTTGTTCCGGACATTATGCCGATATAAAATTCACTCATTTTTTGCTCCAAGTTGAGTAATTAGAAATGCCACGGCAGTTCCGATGGTTATCTGCCATGAAAAACCAAGTTCAATTCCAAAAGTATAAGGTTGAAGAGCTAAAACTGTCGTAAAACCGCCTATAAAAGCCCAAAAAACTGTTACTTTGTTTCCTCTTTTCGTAAAAATCGCACTGAAGTAGACTCCTAAAAGTCCGGTATAGGCAAAAGCCATAACTCCAAGAGCAAAACTAATAAGCGATAAATCACTGTATCGTTGCCAGAAATAGCTTATCATTGCCATCAAAGAGAGAGCAAATGCGAAGAAAAGCACTGCAAATCTTGATGCTTTTATAAAATGTTTTTCGTCACTTTTGCCTCTTTTTATCTTCCATGGTCTATAGAGATCTTCAACCGCCACCGAAGCCATAGCCCCCAAAACAGATGTTGTGCTGGAGAGTGCCGTTGCAACCGCTCCGACCGTAACCAAGCCTCTTAAGCCCTCGGGCATTTCGTTTAGTATATAGTACATAAAGATAGTTATTTTTTCACCTTGAAAATTTTGCACGACATTGCTTTGGTTGTAAAAAAGATATAAAAGGGCGCCGATGGTTAAAAAAATCATAACGATAGGAACGGTAAGAAGCGTTGAGATAAATAATGATTTTGTGGCTTCACTCTTGTTTTTACAGCAGAGAACTCTTTGTGTTAAATCTTGATCTAGACCGTATGCCGCGATATTTAGCAAAAGCCATCCGCTAAAAAGCCCGATAAGGTTGAACTCTCCGCCAAAAGAGGTGTCTACAAAAACAAGCTTATTATGCTCTTTGAGCGTTTTTATAATCTCCACATTTTCAAGCGAATAGTATAGAAATATAAGTACTGAAAGTGCCGCAGTAATGTATGTAATAGCTTGAATTATGTCGCTAATGATGATAGAGCGGATGCCGCCGAAATATGAGTAAGCAACCGAGCCTGCCATCAAGATAAAGATGGATATGCTTACATGTAAAAAGATTATATCGTTAAACAAAATCATAGAGATGGCAAGTGCACCGATGTATAGCCTTGCACCGCTTGCTAAAATCCGTCCGAGGAGAAACATTACTCCTGCCTGTTTTTTTGCACTCTCTCCGTATCTTAGCTCTAAGAGTTCATAAACTGTAACTGCTTTCATCGCATAAAACCTCGGAATAAGCACAAAAGCCACAAAAAAAGCTCCGAGCACTCCGGAGAAGTAAAAACCGATAAATGTGAAATCATTTCTGTATGAATACTCCGGAGCGCCTAAAAATGTGGCAGCTGATTGTGAAGTGGCTATTACCGATATGGCAACCGCAAATGTAGACATATGATTTTTGGTAATGAAAAAATCGCGTGAAGACTCTATCTTTGTGCGGCTAAGCATTACGGAGGTAACCGTAATAACTAGGAAATAGAGACCAAACACAAGCCAGTCGAGTGTGGAAAAAGTACTCTGCATATTATATGTTTTTATGCAAGAGTTCTACTCTTTTGTTGGATTCTAGTATACGTGCATAGCTAATTTCACCACTTTTTACTTGGATAAAAATCAGCTCTATAAGTTCATCGATATCTTGAGTTGCGAGCTGATTGCCAAATAGAAGCATATCAATTCCGGCATTTATGGAGAGTGTAACGATTTCTTTGAGCGTGTAATGTTTTAAAATCGCTCCCATTTGAAGGTCATCACTTACAACGACACCTCTAAAGTGCAGTTTTTCACGTAGCAGTTTTGTATTTACATTATGAGAGAGCGTTGCAGGGTACTTTTCGTCAAGCTTTGAGTTAAATACATGTGCGCTCATAATCATCGAAAGAGAGTCTGATTTTATAAGCTCTTTGTATGGTTCAAGCTCAACCTCGCTCCATGTTTTGCTCACATCTACAAATCCTTCATGTGAATCTCCAAGCGATGATCCATGACCGGGAAAATGTTTTGCAACGCTTAGGATATTTTCATTTTTGAGTGAGTTTATAAAGATTTTTGAGTATTTTACAACCTCTTTAGGGTCGCTTCCGTATGAGCGGTTGAGTCCGACGATAACGCTGTTTTTTGGGTTTAAAGCCAAATCAACCACCGGTGCAAAATCGCAATTAATTGAGCTGTTCTTGAGTGTTTTTGCCAAAGAGTCATATACATGTTTCGTCATGTATTCATCCATTTCTGAGACGACTTTAGCCGATGGGGTTGCGTCAAATCCGTATGCAGGCTTGAGTCTTGCAACTCTTCCACCCTCTTGATCCACAGAGATAAGAAGCGGTTTTTTTGCAAAAGATTTGAGCGATGCACTAAGCGTTTTAAGTTGTTGCGGCGAGCTTATATTTTTTGTTTTGGTTCTGTCGTGGAAATGGCGGTCAAAGAGTATAACGCCGCCGAGATTATATTTCTGTATCTGTTTGACTATTTTACTTCTCTCATCCACGCTATCACCGTCAAATCCGACGATTAACATTCTGCCAATCATCTTTTTCAACTCATCATCGTTTAGAGCGTTATCGGATGCATTTAGATTTTGCCAAAAGAGCAAAAGTGCTAAAAAAAGTACAATTTTTTTCACAAACAACGTCTTAATCAGTTTCCTCTTGATCCGGGTTTTATAGCTTCGCTTCCATTTTTACACATTGGGCAATCTTCAGGTGAGTACATCTCAAACGTAAAATCAGCAAGTGCAAAAAACGGGATATTTTGCGGAAGGCGGCAGTTTGGTTTTGTTGTAACATCGCTATTTTGACGTTTACAAAAACCGCGATTTGCCAAAGCTGCAACCGCTACAACTTCTCCGCCGAGACTCTCTACTACGGCTGCCGCTTCCATCGCAGAACCACCCGTTGTAATGATATCTTCACACATCAAAACTCTTTCGCCCTTTTTTACTTCAAATCCGCGGCGAATAGACATTTCACCGTTTACTCTCTCTGCAAATATAGATCTGCAATCAAGTGCCGTTGCAAGTGCAAAACCGGCAATAAGTCCGCCAAGAGCGGGGGCACAAACAGTGTCTATTTTGATACCGCTCTCTTTGATTTGCAGAGCCAGAGCGTCGGCTAGAAGTTTTGCTGTTTTTGGATCTTCTAAAACTTTTGCAGACTGTAGATAAAATTGTGAGTGGTTGCCGCTGCTTAGTTTAAAATGTCCTTCTAAAAGAGCATCTGAATCCATATATATTTTTTTAATATCCATTTTAAAATCCCGTATCTTATTTTTTGACTCGTTATACTTTTAATATTTCAGACTCTTTTGTTTTTAAGATGTTTTCAACTTCAGTGATGAATTTATCAGTTATTTTTTGTATATTTTCTTGAGCGGATTTTGACTCATCGGCAGTTACAAGTTTATCTTTTTCAAGTTTTTTTATCTTATCGTTAGAGTGTTTTCTGTCATTTCTTATAGCAATTTTCGCAGTTTCACCCATGCCCTTCATCTGTTTAACAGACTCTTGTCTCTGCTCAACGGTCATAGCCGGAAAAAAGAGTTTGATTTGGACTCCGTCGTTATTTGGGTTTGCACCGATATTTGCCTTTGATATGGCACTGTCAATCTGTTGAAGAAGATTTTTTTCCCATGGATTTATGACGATAGTCGTTGCGTCTGCTACTAAAATAGACCCTACTTGATCAAGTGAAGTCATAGTTCCATAGTAGTCAATTTTTACGTTATCTAAAACAGACGTAGTAATCTTACCTGTTCTAAGTGTTTTAAAATCCCTAAGCATATGACTTATACTTGATTTCATCTCTGTTTCACACTGATTAAATATTTCGGCTAACATCTTTATTTCCTTGTATTATGAAAAATATTGGTGCAATTGTAGCAAGAAATATTTAAAAAAAAGAATTTGGAGAGTTATAGCTGCAAAAAAATTGCAACTATTTTGAAGGTGTAGTTTGGTTGTTTTCAGGTTTTACGGGAGTTGCAGACGGAGCTGCAATGTTGGTTGTCTCAACCATGTTATCAACTACAGACGCTGTTGCTGTAGAAGAATACATGTAGCCTAGAATAACTGTGTTTACGACAAATAAAAAACCTATAATAAAAGTTGTTTTTGCTAAGAAACTGTTTGGACCTTTTGCTCCAAAAACTGACTCGTTTGAGCCGCTGTATGCACCAAGACCTATACTTGAGCTTTTTTGTAGCAACACTGCTATTACCAACATCACTACCAAAATTATTTGAACAATAAGTAGAAAACTAGTTGTCATTTATATATCCTTGAGGGTTTGACACTATTTTAAAAAGTGGCGAATTATACCCAAAAAAACTTATTGTTGCAAAATTCCATAATTAAAGTCAAGCGTTTAGGCTAGGAAGTTGCTGTTTTGTTTTTTTTGATTAAAGTTGATTTTATCTTATAAGTGCTTTTTATGGCGTTTTAGATTACTAAATCAAAAATCAAAAATATCATCCAAACTGGCAGAATCATCTTCATAAGCTTGATTTGAAAGCATACTCTCAAGCATTTTTGAATTTGTGACTATTGTATCATCCATAAAGTTTACACTTGGGGCACCGTCATAAAATGTCATTTGTACCCAGCTTGTCAAATCATGTCCGAAAGAAGAACAAAGTACGCCTAATGATGATGATTTACTCATAAATTCATATGTATTTTTTTCTATAGCAGACGATAAATCGCTTAATGCTCTTGATATAGAATAACTCTCATTGTATAAAGAAGTCGATTTTCCGATCTTATCAAGATTGAATGCAATCTCTTCAACTTCTTCAACCTCAATATCGCTTCCCACAAGCAATAATAGCGAGTTTAATTTTTGAATATACTCTTTGATATTTTCTAAATGCTCTTCATCCATATAGTCGTATACTTTAAGCTGTTTTACGTTATTAGGTATCTCAACGCTCAGGTTGCTTGGATTGGTTTCGGATTTTGTTTTATAGATTGTTTTTGTCTCTTCTGCGACAATAGGTGTAGTATCTCCACTTTGTCTTGCATATTTAAACGAAATTTTATTTTTTTCAATAAAATAGTCAGAAATCTGAGGGTGTCTGGAAATAATTTTTTCTAAAAAAGCCGAATCTATTTTATTTATTTCATTTATCGTAAAATATAAATACTTCTCTGATTCTTCTATCCAAATATGAGGGTGTAAAGATAGCTCAAGTAGTCGTAAACCAATATCATATATAGTTATAACAATATTCGAAACATTTGCGTAGCCTTTTATCTCCTCAAAAACATAATATTCCCAAAACTCAGCCAGAACATCTTGATTTTTTATAAAAAAAACAGTTGTTCTCGCATGCAATATATCAGTATATAGAGTGTGTCCCTGAAGATTACTTATCTCATTTCGGCGTGATTTGATAAGAGATAAATAGATGTCAAGTCTTGCGTTGAAGAGATCTTTATTTATAGGCTGAAGCATATAATCGTTTGCACCGACAAATAAAACTTTTTTATGTATTTCTATATTTTCTTTTGAAACGGCAATGATAAGTGTATTTGGGCTATTTGCACGTATAAGTTTTGTAGTTTCTATGCCGCTCATTTCCTGCAGATCCATACCTGTGTAGATTAAATCATACCATTCAAGTGTGCAAAGCATTACAGCTTCCGCACCGTTTGATGCTTCACAAACAGAGAACTCTTTTTGTTTTATGTGAGCATAATCTTGAAGTATATTTTTTATGATATGTCGACAAGATTCATTTTGCTCTACTATTAGTATTTTAATCATTTGATCTCTTTAGAAAAAATCAATTTCATCATCACGATCTTCTGTTTTTACATTAGAATGACCGCTAAAAGAGGCTTGTTTATTTCTTGCTTCATCAAGTGAAGAGAGCATTTTTATATAAAGCCGTTGTATATTTGAGTTTAAGATAGCATTGTCCGCACGCAGAGTATGCTTATGAATCTCAAGATGGCTTTTCATAGATTCTATGGCTTCGGCAATTGCGCTAAATTGCTGTGAGATAATATCTTGAAGTTGAATAGCTACAAGAACTTCTGGGGTTAGCGTATCGGATTTACTTCTAATCTCTTTTACAAAAACTTCGCTCGATCTGTTAGACATCGTTATAATTTCGCCCTCTACTTGTTTGATATGTTCTAAAATATCCAATATAGATGTTAAAACATCCTCAATTCCAATATATTTCCCCATGTTGTAGTACCTTTTAATTTAATTTTTTTATCAGTTCAACAATTTGAAAAGGAGAAACCGATTTATCGACGCCTCCGAGTAAAACCGCTTCTTTGGGCATCCCGTAAACTATGCAGCTTCTTTCATCTTGTGCATAGGTTGTTCCGCCTTTGTCATGTAACTCTTTCATTCCTTTTGCTCCGTCATCGCCCATTCCCGTAAGGATAAAAGCCGTGCAATTTTTAGCTCCCTCGTTTGAACATGAACGAAACAACACATCGACACTCGGTTTATGTCGGCTGACTTTTGGACCGTCTTTTACCTCTAAAATATATGAACCGCCTATTCTTTTTACCATTGTATGAAGATCTCCGGGAGCAATATAAACGAACCCTCTTTGCAGTCTGTCTCCGTTTGCGGCCTCTTTAACGCTGACTTGACAAATAGTGTCTAAGCGTTTTGCGAATGAATCCGTAAAACCTGCAGGCATATGTTGTGCAATAATAATCGGCAGCGTATTTATCGGTAGTTTAGTCAGTATAACTTCCAGTGTCTGAACACCTCCCGTAGAGCTTCCTATAGCAATATATCGATCTGCATTTGCATGTGGGGCAGTTCTATTTATGCTTGGAAGAACACTGTCCGCATTAAGTTTCTCTTCAATATTGGATAAAAATGATGATTTTGCAGTAGAGATATTTTTAAGTTTGCTTTTAGCGGCTGCACGAATAGCATAGACAAATTGGTTATGAACATCTTCAAAAAAGTTTTTTACTTGATATTCAGGTTTTCCTAAAACCTCTACGGCACCCAAGCTCATAGCTTCTATTGCGTTTTTGCTTCCTTTTTGTGCGACTGATGAACATATGATGACGGGAGTAGGGCGAGTTGCCATTATTTTTTTTAAAAATGTAAGTCCGTCCATTCTGGGCATTTCAATATCTAAAATTATAACATCGGGCCATCCCATTTTATGGAACTTGTCCATTGCAAATATAGGATCTTGGGCAGTGCCGAGGAGTTGAATGTCTGCTTCTTTCTGCACTAAATCGGTAATAGCAGTACGAACAATCGCACTGTCATCAACAATAAAAATTTTAATCATCACTCTTTTCCTCTTTGTCTTGGTTCATTCTTTTGTTTATTATTTTAAATGCAGGGTTGATTGTTTTTTCTAAATAAGTCAGACAATCAATTTTAAGAGACCTTTTAAAACTTAAAAACTTTATCTGTTGAGGATCTTCGCCGTTTGCTATAGAACTTTTAAGCTCAGTATCGATGTCACGATTGATTTTTGCCAGTTCCCATACGGTAGAACCAAACTGACGGCTGTATCTGATAGAATCACTGTCATGTAGAGGAAAATAGGCACGGTCTTCTTCTTTGACCATATCTATCAAACCTCTCTCGTTGAAGAATCCTCTTTGGTCGCCTAAAAATATATCAAACTGACAAAAAATATCTCGTGAACTGTTAACCCTGCCTAATGCAAAAACAACTTTTAAATCAGGGTTTGCTTCTTTGAGTGTAGTGTACATTTGCAGTGCGCTAATGGCATCAATCTCTCCATCCATCATGGGAATAATCGCTAAATCAATACAGTAAATCATTCCGCTGTCATTTAGTGCGTTTATAACAACTGAAGCGGTTTTATTTGCACCGACATCTATGCAGAGCGTTTCGTCTTTAAGCAGAATTTTTTGAAGTTCGTCACGCATATCGTTATTGGCGACTTTTACATGCTTAGTGGTTACTATTCTGCTGTCTTCGTACGATTTTGAATCCTCATTTTCATCATCAAATTCATACAGACATACATTTTTTTTACTCATTCTAAATAGATACGGAACAATGATTTGCATACTAGTAGTGCTTTTGCCGACTCCGCCTTTTGCATTGGCGACCAAAAATTTAAACTGTTTTTCCATAAAACCTTCTCCTGCATTTTTCTTTGGAAGCAGGGTTCTAACCCTGCCTTTGCTGACATTAAAATGTCGATTTCTAACTATTCTTACTGTATTTTATATAAGCACTGCCGTCTTCATTCGAGAAATAGACTTTGCGACCGCTCGGGCCGCCTGTATCTTGCGAAATTATCGGTATCTTGTACTCTTGCAATACATCTTTTGCTATTTGTACATTTCGTGGTCCTACCGAAAATTCTTCATTGATATTTATCAAAGCTCCTCCAAATATTTTAGCAACCGTATGGCGTTTGGAAGCACCTGCCGTAAACATCGCTTGTATCATCTTTTCTGTAGAGATATTGCCGAATTTTAAGCTTTGAAGACCGTTTCCGTTCCAAAGAGGTAAAAGATAGTGATTCATTCCACAGATTTTGTTTTTTGTATCATATAAACATACTGCGACACAGCTTCCAAGCACTGTCACAATTTCTTCATGCGGATCTGCAGTTACATAAAACTGCTCACTATAAATTATTTTTTGTTTCACCCCCCCCATCCTTTAGTCAAACATAAAAGAGTCTAGCTCTCCGCCAAATAGAACATCCTCATCGCTTTCATATAGAGGTAGACTCGCTATAAACACATTTGCATCACCGTCTCTTGTGATAAAAATATTTCCGCCCAGAAAATCAATATAGCTTTTACATACGCTTAAGCCCAAACCCAACCCTTGATGAACTCTGGTAAAACCCATTCGTTGCTGGTAAAAAGGGTCAAAAATGGATTTTTTATCTTTTATATCCGTGCCTACATTGCGGATGGCGATATATAACATTTTATCGTCTTCAAAAATCTCAATAGAGATTTCGCTTCCGGTGGGTGAATACTCGTAAGCATTTGCCATAAGGTTGGCTAGTATAGTGTGGATTTTATCTCTGTCGTTATG
>CAIUZU010000031.1 GCA_903903705.1 uncultured Helicobacteraceae bacterium | reverse complement strand
TTTTCGCTCATAACTTCGGACATACTATAACTGGTGTGCTTTTCCATCCAAAACCCTACATGATGCATCAGTTTAAGGTCGGTGAGAGGGATTATTACTACGGGATGGTTGAGTGCAAAAGCGGTCAATGCACTATGAGCATGCCAAAAAAAGTGACAAATATCGGTGCAATAACCCCAAGATACAAATCTCCGCTAAGAAGTGATGTGATGCTTCGCTTTGTTCAAAGCTCTTTGACAAAAGAGAATTTGCTATCAGAGGGATTAAGGGATGAGATAGTTGATGAGGTGCTAAAGCTTCACTTTCCATCTCAAGTAATCAGTTCTTTAAAAGAGTTGGATGAAAAAACTATCAATGCTCTTAAATATATAGAGCTATTTATCTATATGAAACGGCTCTCTTCAAAGAGAAGGTATTTCAAGGCTTTGAGTTCTGCATGTACTGATTATAAAGATTGGTCTGAGACTCTGCCGTTTACTCTTACCGATGAGCAGATAAAAACGATAGAAGATATTAAAATGGATTTGCAAAAAGATGTTTCGGCTAGACGCATGATAGTCGGAGATGTCGGAAGTGGCAAGACCATGGTAATTCTTGCATCGTGTGTCATGATGCTGCCGGGGCGTTCCATTTTAATGGCACCGACAACGATTTTGGCAAATCAGCTCTATAAAGAAGCATCTAAATTTCTTCCGCATGTAAAGAGCGTATTGGTAACAAATAAGACTAAAAACATAGATCTTAACGAGTATGATTTTATCATCGGCACGCATGCGCTTCTGTATAGAGAACTTCCAAAAGCTTCTCTTGTTATGGTGGATGAACAGCACCGATTTGGAACACAGCAGAGAAATATGCTAGAAAAATTGGTTAGCAGCGGAGTTGAGCAAGGAGGGCAGGCAAAACCTCACTTTTTGCAGTTCTCTGCAACCCCGATTCCAAGAACTCAGGCGATGATAGAGACGGCTCACATAGATGTTTCGCTTATAACGTCAACGCCTTTTAAAAAGGATATAACAAGCAAAGTTATCCATAAGAGTGATTTTAAAGATTTACTGCTTCATATAGAGGATGAGATAGCTAAAAAAAATCAAGTTCTTTTGGTCTATCCGCTTGTTGAACAGAGTGAATTTTTGGAGTATCAAAGCATTGACGAAGCAAGAGGATTTTGGGAGAAGAGATTTAATAATGTTTATGTGACACATGGGAAGGACAAAGAAAAAGAGGAGGTTTTGCAAGAGTTTAGCAAAAATGGAGATCTCTTAATCGCTACAACGGTTGTTGAAGTCGGTATCTCTTTGCCGCGTCTTAGCAGTGTCATAATTGTAGGAGCAGAGAGGTTGGGTCTTTCTACACTTCATCAGCTTCGAGGTCGTGTGAGCCGTACAGGGCTTAAAGGCTACTGTTTTTTATATACAAACCAGAGTTCATCCGAGCGACTGGATAGATTTGTCCAAACGACAAGCGGATTTGATATCGCAAATCTTGACCTCAAGTTTAGAAAAAGT
>CAIUZU010000030.1 GCA_903903705.1 uncultured Helicobacteraceae bacterium | reverse complement strand
CATTGCCAAAAAATGAGCCGATAATGATCTACTTTTGGGGAACATGGTGTCCGCTATGCAAAGTTCAATCACAAAATATAGAGAAGATATCAAAAAACTTCAATGTTTTATCTGTTGCTTTAAACTCTGGAAATGATGAGAGAATATCGGAGTATCTAAAGAGTAGAGATCTGCATTTTAAAGTCATTAATGACACGAATGGCATTCTTGCTCACAAATATAATGTAACTGTTTTTCCAACAACTATTATCTTTGATAAAGATGGAAATGAGATTTTTAGCGATGTGGGCTATACAACTACTTTTGGATTGTGGATTAAAATGTGGTGGGCAACTCTTTAATAACACCGACCGACATACGGGATACCCGTATGTCTAGTTAATCTACTTACTTATTTTAACATCATACGCTTTGCGAGATAGAGGCACCCATGGGCGCTTCACATGTATAGGACGACGAATGGTAGAGTTTTCATCCAAACCGCGTGTCAGCTGATCTCTCCATCCTTTGTAAACTTTAAAGTTATTGTCATAGTTTACATAGATATCACCTATCTTATCGCCGGCTTGTGCAGGCTCTAAAATAACTTTTTGATGCCAGCAGTGCATACCTGAAATCGGATCTGGATGCGGAGCTGCCACGGCATTTTGCCATGAACCGCTAAGTCCATCCCACCAAATATTTCCGCTGTCTCTGTTGTAGTTGGCAAATCTCTCAGCTTTAAACGGTTTGATACCCTCTATATATTTGAGTTTACCGACTTTGCCGTCCATCTGCACTTCAGCTGTTGGAACACCAAAACTGTTGATTCCTGCTTTTCCGCTGTAATCTTCAATCTTGATCTGTGCTCCATCTTTACCGACATTCTCTACAGGATGAGCAATAAATTTAGGATCATTTATATTTCTTGGCATCGGTTTTGGATCTACTTTGCCGTCACTCACGCCATTTGGGATAGTTACGGAGTTAGTTAATTTCCAACGACCGCCGTGATGCGAACATGCAAGTGTTCCCGGAAGCACACCCTCCGTCGGTACTGCCATTGCGACAAAGTGACCTGACTCTAAACCTGTTAAACTATCCACGATTTTAACACGAATAGCATCTCCACGTTTAAATCCTTGTCTTTTTGCATCCGCAGTCGATATCCAAATCGGGTCATGATTTTGAGAAATCTCCATCAAATGTTTTGAGTTTGCTGAACGAGTATGTATATTGTAAGGCAAACGGAAAACAGTATTTAATGCATACGAGTTTTTCTCACTCATAAAAGAGTGGTTTACATGTGACACAATATGTACCATCTCTTTTTTCTCTTTATCATTTCTTGGATAGAATGGAATAGCATATTCAGGCCATTTCCAGTCATCTGCCATCCACTCACAGAAGAAGTCAAGTTTTTTATCAAGTGTAGCAAAACCTTCCATTTTCTTGCCGTCTATCTCAATACCCATAGCCTCTTTTTTACCATTATGTTCAGCCGTCATAACACCCGTTCTTTTGTCGATATGAACATGCTTTTTATCATATTTGTGACCGTGAGAGATATAATTTTCACCGTCGTCTTTTATTAAACGTTCTTGTGGAGAATAAATCTTGTTCTCTTCCATCCATGCGCCATAATCTCTTAAATACTCATACACAGGGTATTCTGCATTTTTATATCTGTCGTCCGTAGTTGCAGTTGCTTTAAGATTTGGTAAATTATCACCGAATGCCGCATCATACCACTCTGCAATGGTTACAGGTTTACCCGGATTTTTCTTAGATTCCCACATCTTTTTGATACCGAGTTTTCCGGTTGGATCTATGTAATTTACACATAACTCAAACCAGAATTCATTATCTTCCCAGACTTCACCCAGACCTGCTTTGATGTGCGCTTCAAGCGTAGCACGAGCAGGATTTTTAGCTTTCCATCCTGCTTTTTCAAGAGCAACTCTTAAAACCGGTTGACGGAAAGATGTCCAGCGAGCCGGCATTGTAGCCTCGGAGTGTTGGTCATGTCTCTCACCTGCAAGCCCAACCGGTAATACATAATCCATATACCAATTTGTCTCACTCCACACTGGAGAGAGATTCATCGTAAGCTCCATTTTTGACTCATCTTTAAGAACGTCTATCCATCTAAATCCATCAGGATTAATCCATACGGGATTATACATACGAGGAATGTAAACAGAGAGTTTCTGAGGAACTTTAAGTCCTTTTGCTATCCATTTTTCCTGCCATTCAGTGTCAGTTAGAAGATGCGGCAGAAGATATGACATCTCATAGTTTGATAAAGGCCATTCCGGCGGATATGTAAGTTCATTGTAAACATCCACTTTTGGAATATTCTCTCCGCGCATACCTTGACCTACGGTTGAGCTTCCGCCTTTACCAGATACTGAGATAACATGCCAGTGATGGAAAAATGTTCCACCCTCAGGTCCGATTGCGCCACGAAGAGCAAGTGCGAAGTAGCCTGTACGACCACCCATCCATCCACCACGGTTTCCTGCAGCCGATGCTCTCCAGAAATATGTAGATATTGACTCACCAGCCCAGATAAACATATCATAAAGAGCTTCAAGTTTATATGCAGGAACATGTGTCTCTTTAACGGCATAGTCAAGTGTATATGGAGCATAAAGCTCTTTTAGGACATTTAAGAACGTGTCAAAATCATCCCCTGCAGGAAGCTTAGAAATGTAGCCTTTGCTTACCAAAAACTCTAAATATTTTCTATTATCTAAAAATACTTCCCAGTTTATCCACTTCTTAACAAATGCTTTATCGACCTTATTTTCACTCAAAATTCTTTGTGTTAAATATAGATAGATAGCAGGTTCAGTTCCCGGCCATGCAGCTATCCAGAGATCTGCCATACCGGCAGAGTTTGAAAGACGAGGATCCATAACAACCAGTTTTGCACCCTTTGCTCTTGCATCTGCTATAAATGCCGCTGATTGAGCGAAGTAGTGTCCTGCATCGGCAGCATGAGATGAGTTTAAGAAAATCAGCTTAGCATTCGCCCAGTCAGGTGAAGTTCTATCATCGTTTGCAAAATGAATCGTAGGAGTACGACCGTTAGATGAACAGATATTAGTATGCGAATTGTAAGAATCCAAACCTAACGTGTGCCAAATAGCCGGAACAAAACCATTTTCATTTGGTCTTCCGACATGGAACATCACTGATTTTTTAGATATCTCATCGCCTTTTTCTATAGTCTGAGCCATCTTATTACCGATGGTTGTCATTGCCTCATCCCATGTAGTACGAATCCACTTACCCTCTCCTCTAGCAGAACCCGGAGCACGTTTGAGTGGAAACGCTATACGGTCAGGATCATACATTTGTGACTGTGCAGCGTATCCTTTTGCACAGTTGCGTCCGCGACTAGCCGGATGGAAAGGGTTACCCATATACTTCTTAATTGTAAAAGTTTTTTTATCAATCCATGCAGTCAAACCACAAGAAGCTTCACAATTTGAACATGCAGTTGCCACAATAGCATAATCATTTACTTCAATACCCTTAGGGTTTGATTCGCTTCTTACACCATGTCGATCTATACCGCCTCTTTTCCAATCATTGCCGTCTAACTCTTTAAAATCATTCCACTCGCTCATAGGAGGGTAAAAGGATAAAGAACCCGGAGTGTTTGTAAACTTGCTATCTTTAACAGAATCAGCGATAGCATCAGATGTAAACACACCCTTTGCGATGGTAGCACCTGCAACAGTAAATGCAGCGCCTTTTAAAAATGTTCTTCTACTTTCTAAATACATTCAATTTTCTCCCTAACTCATTGGTAATAATTGTGGAATCATTAGCCATACATGTTTAACTATAGCCAAACCTACTAACGCTAGAATTGCTGCTAGTTTTAAAATACTCTCACTTTTACTCGCTCTGCTTAATACTATAAGCAACATCGGCAATAAGTAAGTCATCCATTGACCAATCCAGAACATAACCGTATATGGTCCATCACCCTTAACATAATCAAGAACTGCAGCAACCTCTTCGGCTTTCATCGGACCAAAGATATATTCTGACATGTAGATAATAAACGCCATCAATGCACTTAGTCCAAGAACAACGCCTAAAGAATTTTTTGCTTCCTCGCTGAGTTTGCTTCCGCCCATCAGAATCATAAATGCAGAACCTGAGAGAAGTGCAGCTAAAATCATCTGTGCAGATTCTGTCGGCATCTGCCATAGTTCACGAGCTGTACACTGTGCCATCAAACCAGCAGTGTAAAGTGTTACAGGAATTGCTAAAATCGTAGTCCAAAGCAGTACTTTATCAAACTTTATATCCTCTTTTTTATATGCCAACAGTGCAAGAAGTGATAGCAACCCTAAGAAAATAGTCGCCATCCATGCACCGACTGTAATAGACGAAGTCCAATTAGAGTGCACAAATATGTGCCACATTCTAAACGGCTGGTGCAAATCCGCAAGCGTAAATAGCAAGAATATATTTATAAAAACAAATGCGACTATTGCCGTTGGAAGTCTTAATTTTGCTGCTTCATTTGGATGCATTCTAACAAGCATAAAAAGCATGAAAATAACACCTGTACCGATACTCTTTGCCCACATGTTAACCGTAACAAGCCAAGGCCATATTATTCCAGGGAGTGCTACATCCAGTGTAACTACAGCATTTGTCGCTGCCAATATTTCATGTGCCATTAGTGTTTTCCTCCTATTGGAAGTGTTGTAATGTTATTAAAGAGTGAGTGACCGTTTACTCTATGAGATGCAAGAGGGTTAAGAGTAACATTTCCGCCGCCTACATAGTAGTGGTGAGGATTTGTACCTTTTTCCGGTTTACGCACTTGAACACCACCTTGATGTACTTGAATATATTTAGAAATATTTGAAGTTGGATCTTCCAAATCTCCAAAAATATTTGCTTGAACAGGACATGCGACTACACATGCAGGCATCATGCTCGAAGCAACTCTATGAGCACAATATGTACATTTGTCGGCAGTTTGTGTTTGAGGATCTATATAGATAGCTCCATACGGACATGCCATTACACAACCTGCACAGCCGATACAGCGCTCTTTATCAATATTTACGATACCGTTTTCTAAATAGTGTAGCGCACTAACCGGACAGATTCTCTCACATGGCGCATTCTCACAATGATTACATCTAAGCGGTGTAAATGTTCTTTTCGTTTCAGGAAAAGTTCCTACATCCACATATTTTACACGAAGTCTCCACGTACTCAGCGGAACTTCATTTTCCACTTTACATGCGATTTCACACCCTTTACATCCCATGCACAGATGCAAATCAACTAGGAAGCCTAATTGCATATACTCTCCTTCTAGCCCTTATAGACAAATTTTAAGATTTATAACCTAAATTGATTTCTTTTTGAAAGAAACCGTTATTTTGCAAGTTTTATGAATTCTTACTTTCTAAATACTACCTATATAAAGCTTAAATTAGTTATAAAAATGT
>CAIUZU010000029.1 GCA_903903705.1 uncultured Helicobacteraceae bacterium | reverse complement strand
TTTTTACCACTTATTTCGGAGACTAAAAATAAATGAAACTTAATTGGAAGTGAGGCTTTAGCCTCGCCATAGTGCGGGATTAAAGTCCCACTTCCAAGCAGATTCACATAAGCAGGTAAACATATTAGGCTTTTTTGGCTCTTTTTTCCTTAAGTTAGTGCCATTCTACACTGTGAATGAATCTCTACTTTTTAGAGCTTTACTTATCAACTTTTATCGGGCGGATAATTCAGAAGTAAAGAGTAACTAGTGCTTTGTTATATCTCTAGCCGCCAAGTAGCCACTTGCCCATGCAAAAGCGAAGTTATATCCGCCACGGCGACCTACTACATCTAAAACCTCTCCGCAGAAGTAGAGATTTTTTTGTTTGAGCGATTCAAAAGTTTTTGGATTTATCTCCGTTGTATCTACTCCGCCGCCGCTTACTTCCGCATGACGAAAGCCGTGTGTGTCGGTTACTTCAAAACGCCAGTTTAAGATCTGGTTTGCTATTTTTTTGCTCAGTTTCACATTGATCTCATCTGCACAAATAGAAGTTAAAATGCCAAGATCTTCTAAAATTGCTGAAGCGATTTTCATCGGGATAAGCCCGATTAAGATCTCAAAAATTGTTATTTTTGGCTCTTGTGCGGCAATCTTGTTTATGTGGTTTGAGAGCTTTTGCAGATCAAACTTTGGAAGCAGATTTATAGATATGCTCACATTTGCTTCTTCCATAAGTGCTTTACTCGCGGCTTGTGAGATGTCTAGTATGGCAAAACCTGAAACTCCGTAATCACTAAAGAGTATATCACCCCTACATGCGCCCTGTAAGAAGTGCCCTTGGGGTGTAAGCTCTTTTTTGTTGTTTATAAGCAGTGTTACTTCACCTTCAACTTTTGCACCGCTCATCTTTTTTACGATTTTAGAGTTTAGATGAAGCTGTACAAGAGATGGATAAGTTGGGATGATGTTATGCCCAAACTCCATTGCAAAGTTATATCCGTCACTATTGCCTCCAAGCTGAGATGCTGCCTCTGAACCGGTAGCAACTACAACTGAATCATAATCGTTAAAGAGTTTTTTTATATCTGTGATTTTTGTATCTGTATGGAAAGTAACACCTAGATTTTTAGCATGTGCTATTAGAAGAGATGCTACGCTTTTTGCCTCATTGCTAAGCGGGTAAACACGCCCGTCACCTTTAGCGTCAAGCAAAAGCCCTATGTTTTGGCAAAATTTCTCAAACTCGCTAAACCCAAACTCCTTAAGCGCATAATCTGCAAAGTGAGGATTTTGTGAGAAGTAGTCGTTTGAAGAGAGCTTTGTGTTTGTGATATTGCAACGCCCGTTTCCTGAAGCCAAAATCTTTTTTGCACACTTTGAATTTTGTTCAAATATATCTACATGAATAGATTTTTTGGCACAAAATATTGCACACAAAAGCCCAGAAGCTCCGCCGCCGATGATTGCTACTTTTTTTTCTTTTGACACAAGATACTCTTTTTTTAAAATTATAAGGATTGTACTATAAATCTGAGGGATGTTAAGATAAATTAAGTTAGATAAGTGAGAAAGAGCGACGAAATTGTGTCGCTCTTAGATGTTTTTTAGCCGTATAGACTAGTTATTCAGCTACTACGCTTTTTTTTGCTTTCTTAGCTTTTTTAGCCTTGCTGCTTTTTTTTGCTTTTTTAGCATCAACAGTTTTACCTGAATTTTCTACTTTTGCCGCTCTTTCAGATTTAGGAGTGCCAGCAGCGAATGCTGAAGTTAAACCAAGAACAAGAGCTAGTGCGATAATTTTTTTCATAAATGAATCCTTTTTTGTATATACACATTTTGTGTAGAGGAATTCTATATTATTAAGCGTGAATTATCAGTGAATTATTCCAAGTTAATGTAAAAGTTGTTCCGATATCTTTTTTTGATACTGCTTCGATTTTTATATTGTACAAGTCGCATAACGATTTTACAATATTAAGTCCAAGCCCAAAACCGCCGTTTGAGTTATTGAACCTTGCGTAGCGTTCAAAAATCTCTTGTGACTTTGATTGGTCAAATCCAACTCCCGTATCTGAAATAGTGAGTGAATTTTTATCTAACTCTATCTTTATATTTCCGTCTTTTTTGTTATATTTGATTGCATTGGAGAGCAGGTTGTCAATAATTCTGCCCATAAGCCGTTCGTTCATCATAGTTTCACATTTTTTTAGTTCTGTTGTAAAACTAAGATTTTTTGTAGAAGCCAACGGTCTAAAATAATCAATTCTCTGAATTATCAACTCATCGACACTTATTTTTTGAATAGGG
>CAIUZU010000028.1 GCA_903903705.1 uncultured Helicobacteraceae bacterium | reverse complement strand
TGGTATGACAACGAGTGGGGATACAGCAGCCGTTTGGTAGACATGTGCGTGTTTGTAGGAAATAGACAGTAATAATCTCGTAGTAATCTCTGATAAACAAGTATAAGGAAAAAAATGAATCTATTTTCATACGATATAAGCGAAAAATTTACAAAAAGCGTTGCTTACTTTTCAATGGAGTTTGCGATAGATCAGGCACTTAAAATATATTCCGGAGGACTTGGTTTTTTAGCAGGTTCTCACATGAGAAGTGTTTATGATTTAAAACAAGATGTAGTTGGAATAGGGCTTTTATGGAGCTTTGGTTATTACGACCAGTCTCGTAACGAAGATAGAACACTTAAGCCGCACTATACTAGAAAGTTTTACTACTTTTTAGAAGAGATTGATGCAAAAGTTACAGTAAAAATAAATGATGTAAATGTTGTAGTGAAAGGCTTTTTGCTTCGCTGCGATGTTTTTGGGACTGCCCCTATGATTTTGCTCTCAACCGATACGGATGAGAATGACTATCTCTCTCGAACTATTACACATAAACTTTATGACGGGAATGAGAGAACAAGGGTAGCTCAAGAGATAGTTTTAGGCATTGGCGGAACAAAAATGCTTCAAGCCATAGGTCATAAAGTGGACATTTACCACATGAATGAGGGACATGCATTGCCACTTGTTTATGAGCTTCACAAAAGATTTAAGGATGCAAATAAAGTTAAAAAACATGTAGTTTTTACAACTCATACTCCAGAAGCTGCCGGAAATGAGATTCACAATATAAATTTTTTGCATGAGATGGGATTTTTTGGCGACTTAGATCTATCAGAGGTAAGAGCTATAAGCGGTTATGAAGAGAGTGATAATTTCAGCCTTACCGTCGGAGCATTAAGAAGCGCAAAAATAGCGAATGCTGTTTCAAAGATACATGGAATGGTTGCGAATGAGATGTGGGCAAATGTAGAGAACAGATGTGAAATCATCTCCATTACAAATGCCCAAAATAAGAAATACTGGACAGATAAGACACTTGTCCGCGCACTTGATGAGCATGAAGATTATGAACTTGTTTCCAGAAAAAAACATCTAAAAAATGTGCTTTTTGACGTTGTTGCGGATCAGCCCGGAAAAATGTTTGATCCTGAAGTTTTAACAATCGTTTGGGCAAGAAGATTTGCAGAGTATAAGAGACCGGGGCTTTTAAAATATGATTATGATAGATTTGTAAAGCTTATGACAAATAGTAAAAAACCTGTTCAAATCATCTGGGCAGGAAAGCCTTATCCTACCGATTACGGTGCTATTGAGATATTTAATGAGCTTGTTGATATGAGCCATAGATTTAAAGGTATGGCAGTTCTTATCGGGTATGAACTCTCCCTCTCAAAAATTTTAAAGCAAGGAAGCGATGTTTGGCTAAATACTCCTAGAATTACTCGTGAAGCAAGCGGAACAAGCGGAATGAGTGCTAGTATGAACGGCTCTATTCACTTCTCTATAGATGACGGCTGGAACCCTGAGTTTGCAAAAGACGGTAAAAATGCTTTTACTATTCCGCCTCTTGATTACAAACTCTCTTCTGCGGAACAGGATGCAATAGATAATAAAAATATGATGGATATTTTAGAAAACATTATTATTCCTACCTACTACGATAAGCCAAAAGAGTGGGTCACCATCATGAAGAGTGCGATGAACGACGTGGAAGTAGCGTTTGATTCGGGTCGTA
>CAIUZU010000027.1 GCA_903903705.1 uncultured Helicobacteraceae bacterium | reverse complement strand
GGATATAGCGTTTCCTTTGAAAAAAATAATGTCAACATTGATTCCGTCTTTAAACCATTTTGAAGCATCATCACACTGCTCATAAGAGAGAGAGATCTGCTCATACGACTCTTGATCCATAAATTGGAACGCTTCACCGTCATCATAAAGATACTGCATAGTTTTAAAAGTTATCTCAGGAACTTCAAACTTATCACCGGCATGAACAGTTTTTTCAACAACTTTACCGTTTAAAAAGCTTTTTACCTTCATACGGACAAACGCAGCGCCTTTACCCGGTTTAACATGTTGAAACTCTACCACTTTATATGGTACTTCGCCGATAATAAGACGAATATTTTTTTTAATGTCACCCATTCCAATAGTTGCCATAAATACACCTTAGAAAAAATTTTTCGGATTTTATCCTAATTGGACTTAATTTCTTTTGTTATAATGTCAAAAATCTATAAGCTTTAGGAACCGACTACTCATGGAATTTACTTTAGAAGCAACTTCAAAAAATGCTCGTGCCTGTACCATAAAAACCGCTCATTCTACTATCAAGACTCCTGTTTTTATGCCTGTTGGAACTCTTGGCAGCGTTAAGGCATTAGATATGGAAGATGTTCTTGATCTTCTCGGTGCCGAGATAATTTTGGCAAACACATACCACATGTATCTTCGTCCCGGAGATGAAACAGTCGCTAAAATGGGCAAACTTCACGGCTTTACCACCTATCCAAAAAGCTTTTTAACAGACAGCGGCGGTTTTCAGGCATTTAGCCTTAGCGACATATCCAAAGCTTCACAAAACGGCATTGAGTTTAGAAGCCATATAGACGGAAGCAAACACTTCTTTACTCCAAAAAAGGTTATAGATATTCAGCATAATCTCGGGTCTGATATTATGATGATTTTGGATGACTTGGTAGCACTTCCTGCAACTCAGGAGAGAATCGCTCTAAGCATAGAAAGAACTACTGCATGGGCAAAAGAGAGTATTGAGTATTTTAGAACAAAACAAAAAGAGGGTGTCGGCTTGGAGCAAAATATATTTGCAATCATCCAAGGCGGAACGGACAAAGCTTTTAGAACAAAAAGCGCAACGGAACTTTGTGCACTGGATTTTGACGGTTTTGCCATAGGCGGACTTAGTGTCGGCGAGTTAAATCAAGAAATGTACAACACAGTGGAACACACCGTACAGCATATGCCCAGTGACAAACCACGCTACCTCATGGGTGTTGGAACGCCTGAAGATTTAGTAGAAAACATCGAGAGAGGCATAGATATGTTTGACTGCGTTATGCCCACACGAAATGCAAGAAACGGAACTCTTTTTACATCTTTTGGAAGACTGAACATCAAAGGTGCGGCTTATAAAGAGGATTCATTACCGATTGATAGCGAGTGCGATTGTCTTACTTGCAAAAGATACACAAGAGCGTACTTAAATCATCTTTTTCGTGCTCGTGAAATAGCCTATTTTAGACTTGCGACAATTCATAACCTACATTACTACTTAAATCTTATGAGAAAAGCAAGAGAAGCGATTTTAGAAGATAGATACAGTGAGTTTAAAGCGGAGTTTTATGCGAAGAGAAGTTGATTTTTTTAGATTTTAGAGTTTTATAACCCATCAAAAGATGGATTATAAACTATGCTCTTTTTTATATTTTAAGATAATAGCATAAGCTTCATCTTTTAAAAGTAGCTTCTCTTTCTTAAGAGTCTCTAGCTCAAGATCTGTTAGTAGAGTATCACCTTTTTCAGACTTTGTTATTTGGTCGTCAAGCTCGTTATGCTTGTGAAATATTTTTAAAAAGTGAGCGTTTGCAGCCTCATTCTCTTTCATATGAGTAATAATATCGCGATATTCATGTAACATTTTGCATTCCTTAATTTTTTTGGAATGTTATCATATTCTTAATAAAAAATCCTTTTAATTTCACCGTATAGTGCTTCGCCGTCATAAAGAGAGAGTTTTTCATCCATAGTAACAACTTTAGCAGGATCAAAAAGCATGGCATTTGCTTTTTGCCCTACTTTTATCTCTCCGCACTCCTCTTTTATCGCATCTGATGGATTTTTTACGCAAAGCCTAACAAGCTCTTTCATAGAGACGATACCGCTTTTTACAAGTTTTGTATAGTAGAGACTCATTGCATTTTTTAGTCCCTCACACCCATACGCTGCATCATAAAATGCAACCTCTTTATTTACCGGAGAGCTTGGCTGATGAAGAGTTGTTAAAATATCTATTTGAGAGTTCTTCAAAGCTTCCATTAGCTCTGCTCTATCACTCTGACTTGCTAAAGGAGGATTTAGTTTTGCCGTAGTATTAAAGTTTTTACAAGCCTCGTCTGAGTTTAACAAATGGTGAATAGAGACCTCACATGTAACGTTTACTCCATCTTTTTTTGCTTTATCTATTAGATAGATTGAGCGAGGAGAAGCTATAGACTTAAAGAGAATTTTTATTTTGAAATGTCTTGCTATTTCTATCATGCGAGATACATGTAAAACCTCGCTGAGATCCGGTATGCCTGCAAGCCCGAGTTTTGAACTTACGTCGCCTTCAAGCATAACACCGCTTGAGATGAGTGAGTTATCCTCTGCTTTACAAAAAAGAGTTACGTCATACATTTGACAATACTGTGCAATCTTGATAGCCAAATCATTTTTTGCAATGGTGCTCATATATGGCACAACCGCTCCACGTTTCAACAGTATTGCGATATTACTAAGCGTTGCATCTTCTCTTAGCGCGTTTATCATAAGATCTACTTTTGCGCCGCTTAAATCATGCAGTCCATTTTGAGCGAACTCTAAAACTATCTCATTATCTATTGCAGGAGTGCTGTTTGGATTTAAAACTATATGCCCTATTCCTCCGCTAAGTGCTT
>CAIUZU010000026.1 GCA_903903705.1 uncultured Helicobacteraceae bacterium | reverse complement strand
TTCATTTTAACTTTTTTTATGCAGATGTTATTCGCTGCCGATATTTTGCCAAAGGATGTCTCATCCGAAGTTGACCTTATGGATTTTTTTGTGATATTTTCTCTCTCAAAAATTCTTTGGACGCTGCTCTTTTTTATCATTACTTATATATTTATAGTTCTCTTAACAAAAATATTTGAGTTTTTTGCAGAAAAGAGTGCTAGAGCCAGAATACCCATAAAAGGGTTTATCCATATCATTAGAATCGCTCTTTGGATACTCTTTATAATAGCAATCATGAAGATAGTATATGACCCTCCAAAAGAGATGCTTCTGACGACTCTAGCCTCTGTGGTGATAGCGGTCGGTTTTGCTACGCAGGATCTACTCAAAAATATATTTGGCGGGATTATGCTTCTTTTTGACCGCCCTTTTAAAGTCGGCGACAAGATAAAAGTGGGCGGAGATTACGGTGAAGTGATATACATTGGACTTCGTGCGACACGAATTGTGACTGACTATGATTCTATGGTTGTTGTTCCAAACATGGTGCTTATGAATACCTCCGTTTCAAACAGCAACCCCGGAGAACTCTACTGTCAAGTAGTTGCAAACATTATGCTCCCCATTGATGCACCCATGGACAAAATCCGTAAAATCGCCATTGAAGCGGCACAAGTTTCAAGATATGTCTATCTCAACAAACCTATAGAGGTACTATTTACAAACAAAATCTATGAGCACAAATCTCTTTTGAATATGGAACTAAAGGCATATGTCATGGATATACGCTATGAGTTTAACTTTAAAAGCGATATGACGGAGATAGTTATAAAAGAGCTTCTTGCGCAAGGCATTCTCAACAAGAATAATTTAGATTAATGAACACGTACAATATATTTACAAACAAGCCAGATACTCTGCCAAGCGGCAAAGCTGACTTTTTGCTTGCGGCATCAGTTACAAAAACCTGCGAAATCAAGGGAATCACGCAAGCAGGAATCCCTGGGATGATATCTCTTACACCTACGCTTGACGCAGAGTTTATCACGAATGGAAAAGTTTTTTCACTCGGCGAACTTGCAGAGACTCCGACAGGCGTGCCGACTCCTGCAATAATTACAAGGGCAGTGCATAACCTTGTTCCATTTAGCAGTATCGAGATTTTGGATCTGGGTCTTGTTAAACTTCCGCAAAACTCTACATACAAAAGTTTTGGTATCTTGCCCTCAGAATCCATAGCAACAGGTGCGAACATAGATGCAAGATCTGTTTTTAACAAAGGGTTTGCTTATGGAGAGAGTTATGAGTTGAAGGGAAGTTATCTTATTTTAGCAGAGAGTACGCCAAGCGGAACGACGACTGCAACAGCAACTGCTTTGGCACTCGGGTATGACTGCAGAGGCGATTTTTCGTCCAGTTTTTTACATGTGCCAAACAACATAAGAGATGAGACCATAAACAAGGCTCTCTCTTTCGTAAATGATGAGATGAGCAACTTTGAGAAGCTCTCACATGTGAGCGACAATATGCTTCTCTTTTGTGCCGGTTTTTTGATGAGCGCATCAAAAAGATTTCACATTGTCTTAGCAGGCGGAACTCAGATGGCAGCGTGCCTTTTAGTAGCGGACAGACTCAGAGAAGATGTTTTGATGAGAGTAAAACATGAAAATATCACTCTTGCGACTACGCTCTGGGTGGCAAATGACAAAAACTCTGATATAGCACATATATTGTCTCTTCTAAGTTATAAGCCAAATGCGATATACACGACATTTTCATTTGAAGATGCGACAATTGGCGTGCTTAAAAAATATGACGAGGGCGAAGCAAAAGAGGGAGTCGGTGCAGGTGCGGCACTTGCATACGCACATGCAAACAGTGTTGATAATGCCAAACTTTTAGGGGCAATCGAGTATATTTTATACTCTATGTGATTTAAACCCTCTCCAGCAGTTTTTTTAGGATGTAGAGTTTTGCTTTTAGATCTCGCTGCTCTTCATCCGTGCTTGAATTTTTTATCTCCATCTTTGTCTCTTCTATTTTTTTTAGAAGCTTTTCTTTTAGTTTTTCTTGCTTTTTTTCATCGTTTATATCACTAAAAAATAACTTCTCAATGCCCTCAAGCACTTT
>CAIUZU010000025.1 GCA_903903705.1 uncultured Helicobacteraceae bacterium | reverse complement strand
ATGTAAAAATGTTTCATGTGAAACATTTTGTATTAAATTGCTACATTCATGACATGAAAATTACTTTTTTTATAAATATTAACTAAGTATAAGTAAAATTATAATAGAATGCTTTCCAATGGAAAAAATTGTAGCAAAAAAGAAATTCGGACAAAATTTTTTAAAAGATGAAACTATTTTACAAAAAATCGTCGAAGCGATGCCCAACAACGATAATAAAATCGTAGAGATTGGGCCTGGCTTAGGTGATTTAACTAAATATTTAGTAGATGTCAAAAGTGTAGAAGCTTTTGAGGTCGATACCGATTTGTGTAAACTGTTACAAAATAAGTTTGAAAAAGAGATCGCAACCAAACAGCTTCATATAAATTGTGGAGACGTTCTTACTGCTTGGAAGAGTGAACTTATAGAAGAGTCGTATGATTTGGTGGCAAATTTGCCATACTATATAGCGACTAACATAATTCTAAAAGCCCTCGCAGATCCAAAATGCAAAAATATACTTGTAATGGTACAGCTTGAAGTTGCAGAGAAATTTTGTGCTAATGAAGGTGATAAAGTATTTGGCTCTTTGAGTATCATAACTCAAAGTGTGGGAGAAGCACACATAGTTGTGAAGGTTCCGCCAACAGCTTTTGAACCGCAGCCGAAGATAGATTCTGCAGTTTTTTTGATACAAAAAAAGAGTGATAGATGTGATAAAGATTTTGAGGATATGCTAAGAGTTGCATTTACGCAGCCTAGAAAAACTCTGATGAAAAATCTATCGGCAATGTATGAAAAAAATCTTCTTCAAGAAGCTTTTAATAAGCTGGGCTTAACACAAACGGTTCGTCCTCATCAAGTTTCTACATTAGACTATCACCAACTCTATAAACTAACAAGGAGTTTGGATGGAACAAGAGAATCAGGAAATTAACGAAAGTACTTCTCAAGAAAATCGTAAACAGCATTATAAAAACCCAAATCAAAATAACAACAGCAATAAGTCGCCAAATACGCAAAGTGGCAATAGAAGCAAGAATGTATCAAAAAGTAGCGGTAGTCGTCGTCGACAAAGCACACCTATTGATGAAAAGCTAAAAGCATTTGTAGAGATTAACCAAGAAGCTCATAAACAGAGACTTAATCCGCATTATAAATTAGATTTAAATTCAAAAGAGAAAATTCGCATTACTCCGCTTGGCGGGCTTAGTGAAATCGGTGGGAATATCACGGTATTTGAAACTCAAAACGAAGCGATATTGGTCGATGTCGGGATGAGCTTTCCGGATGAGGACATGCATGGTGTTGATATTTTAATACCTGATTTTTCATATCTGCGTGAGATAAAAGATAAAATCAAAGCAGTTATTATTACGCATGCTCACGAAGATCATATCGGTGCAATGCCGTATCTTTATAAAGAGATGCAGTTCCCTATATATGGCTCACCGCTTCCGCTAGCTATGATTGGAAATAAATTTGACGAGCATCATTTAAAAGATTGCAGACAACATTTCAATCCTGTAGAAAAAAGAAAAATATATAAAATCGGTGAAGATTTTGAGATAGAGTGGATGCACATGACTCACTCAATCATAGATTCATCATCGTTGGCAATTACTACGGCAGCAGGGACAATTATTCATACGGGTGACTTTAAAATTGACCATACTCCGGTTGATGGTTATACGGCAGATTTGCATAGACTTGCTCATTATGGGGACAAAGGCGTTCTTTGTCTACTGAGTGACTCTACAAACTCATACAATACAGCTCCTACTCCGTCTGAGTTAAGTGTTGCACCGGCAATGGATAGAGTGTTTGCAAAGGCTGAGGGTAGAGTTATTTTGTCAACTTTTAGCTCAAATATTCACCGTGTTTTTCAAGCGATTCAATATGGTGTAAAGTATGGTCGTAAAGTATGTGTAATCGGTCGTTCAATGGAGAGAAATATAGAAGTGGCTATGCAGTATGACTACATAAAACTTCCAAAAAGCATATTTGTAGAACCTGAGCAGATCGCTTCTATGAACGATAAAGATATTTTGATTGTAACAACCGGTTCACAAGGTGAAACAAGTTCTGCACTATTTAGAATGTCAATCGGAGAGCATAGACATGTGAAGATTAAGCCAAATGATTTAATTGTTCTCTCATCTCGTGCAATTCCCGGAAATGAGGGATCTATCTCTGCCATGCTAAATCATTTACAAAGAGCGGGTGCAAGAATATCATCAGATAAAGATATTCACGTTTCGGGTCACGCTTCCATAGAGGAACAAAAACTTATGCTCCGTCTTGTTAATCCTAAATTCTTTTTACCGATTCACGGTGAGTATAACCATGTTATGAGACATAAAGAGACTGCCATGATGTGTGGCGTTCCTGAGAGAAATATTTATGTTTTAAATGATGGTGATACGGTAGAGATCGCTCCAAAATATATGAGAAAAGTAAAAACTGTTCGAACGGGCAAAGTGTACATTGACAACCAAAATAACCATAAAATAGATGATGACATCGTAATCGATCGTCAAAAACTTGCTTCTGATGGAATCGTTGTTATCGTCGCTCAAATCGACGGACAGCACTCTACGATGCTCTCTAAACCAAACGTTACATCGTTTGGTTTGGTTGCTGACAAGCAAGACAAACATTTTGCCAAAGAGATGGAAGATGTTTTAGAGCACTTCCTTGCAAATATAAAAGAGGGATTGATCGAAAATCCAAGAGCGTTAGAGAATGACCTTCGCCAAGTTGTTAGAAAACATATCTATAGAAAAATGAAAAGATATCCGCTTATCGTTCCTCATATTTTTGTAATGTAATCTTTTGACATGTAGAGATTTCTACATGTCAATATCTATATAGCCGTCCTCTTCCGTAATCATAGTTCCGTAAACTCTTATCTTATCTCTCTCTTGAAGCTTGAACTCTTTTGCGTAGCCCAGATAGTAATATATCAACTCAT
>CAIUZU010000024.1 GCA_903903705.1 uncultured Helicobacteraceae bacterium | reverse complement strand
CCTAATGCATGATAAAAAACTTTAGTTTTACTCACGGAATTTATGCTTATATTCTTAAGGCTTTGGGTATCTTACTTGTTATAACGCTTGTAAGCCATATTTTCCGTGATCACTTAGATATCATAAATATTGGGTTGATACACATCATTCCCGTAGTTATCGTTGCGATTCACGGCAATACAAAAGCAACAATATTTATTACCGTTTTAAGTGTAATTTTTTTTAACTTTCTCTACATTCCGCCTCTCTACAGTTTTAAAGTGCATAACGAACTTTATGTATGGAGCTTTATTATTTTCGGTATTGTCGGATGGATAATTACGATTCAAGCCAAAAATCTATACACACAAACCAAACAAAATGAGATGCGAGAGAGTTTGTTAAACATTATCTCTCATGATCTGCGTACACCACTCTCAACTATTATCGGTACAACAAATCTTCTTCTTTATAACTCCAACCTAGACGAAAAGAGTACAAAAAATCTGCTTGAGGATGTAAACTATGCCTCAATGCGAATGAAAAGATTAATTACAAATATTCTTGACAGCACAAGACTCTCAAACGGAGGTATCAACCTAAAATTTGACTGGTGCGATTTTGAAGATATCGTAGGTGTTGCATTGGAAGAGTTTTCAGACAAACAAAAAGATGAACTTCTTGATATAAAAATTGAAGATTTCAGACTTTTCTGGGGTGATAATATCTTGTTAAAACAGCTTATCATAAATCTTTTAGATAACGCTTTTAAATATTCTATAAACAATACAAAGGTAACTTTAGATATTATAGATTTAAACGATACACTAAGAATAGTGGTTTTTAACCAGAGCAGCCACATCGACGAAACAAAACTGAAAAATATTTTTGATAAATTTTATCGCCTTGAAGATTCAAACGATATCTCAGGCAGCGGTATAGGTCTCTCTATTTGCAAAAGTATCGTCGGTATACATGGGGGAGAGATAAAAGCAAGTGCAGTAAATAACGGTATTCTTATAGAAGCTATATTACCGATTATTAAAAAGGCAAATTTAATATGAAAAATTATCTTATTCAAATAATAGAAGATGATCCGTCCGTAAAAAAATTATTGGAAATTACTTTTAAAGAGTATGGATTTAACCATATCTCATGTGAAAATAAAAAAAATGCCATGATGATGTTTTTAAGCCATAATCCGGATCTTCTAATTGTGGATCTTGGATTGCCGGATGGAGACGGAAAAGAGTTTATTAAACAAGTAAGGGAGATTTCAAAAATTCCGGTAGTGGTTTTGAGTGCAAGACATGATGAAAAAGAGATCATAGCGGCACTCGATGTGGGGGCAGATGACTACATAACAAAACCGTTTTCCGTAAATGAGCTTTTGGCAAGAATCAGAGCAAATCTTAGACGCAATATAAGCGATGAAAACATATCAAGCAAAATTCTCTGCGGCGAGTTAGAGATGGATGTCGCATCAAGGGATATTTTCTTTAAAAATGAGCAGCTCAAACTCACTCCTATCGAGTACGAACTGCTCAAATATTTTTTGCTCAACACAAACAAAACACTTACGCACAAGCAGATACTTAAAGAGGTTTGGGGAGTAGGATATCAAAGTGAGATGCAGTATCTTAGAACTTATGTAAACACTTTGAGAAAAAAAATAGAGCAAAACAGCACAAGACCAAACTACATTAAAACAGAATCCGGCATCGGATATAGATTCTGTTGCAATAACTAAAGGATTTCCAACGCAAACGCAAGATGTTAAAATTATTTTTATGAGTTTTGTTATTCTTATCGGTATAGGCGCTTTTTTACTGATGCTTCCTTTTGCCCATAAAGGAGAACTCTCTATTATGGATGCGCTTTTTACTGCCACTTCTGCGGTGTGTGTAACTGGACTCATAGTTAAAGACACTCCGGTAGATTTTACCGGTTTTGGGCATATTGTCATCCTTTTGCTTATTCAAATCGGCGGATTGGGATATATGACGGCAGTTACGTTTTTAGCTATTATGCGCGGGAAAAAACTTGGCTATCGTGACCGCCTTATTCTAAAAGAGTCTCTAAACTATCCGGGTATGACTGGAATTTTTCGCTTTTTAAAAATCGTTTTTGCCAGTATTATAATTATTGAGATAAGCGGTGCGGTTATACTCTCACTACGTTTTTTAGTAGATATGCCGCTCGATGATGCGGTATGGTTTGGTTTATTTCACTCAATCTCTGCTTTTAACAATGCAGGATTTTCTCTTTTTAGCGATAACATGATGGGTTTTAAAAATGATTTAGTCATAAATATCACTATTCCGTTACTCATTATTATAGGCGGATTGGGATATCTGGTACTCTTAGAACTCTATAACTACCGTAAAAAATCGCTAACTCGGCTTTCAACACACACTAAGCTGGTTTTATGGACATCTGCTATTTTGATTCTTGCAGGAATGGCAATCATCCTCTCACTTGAGTGGAACAACCCAAATTCATTGGGAAATATGAAAGCATGGGAAAAAATAATGGCTGCTTGGTTTGCATCCGTGAACTACCGCACTGCCGGATTTAATAGTATCGATTTTTCTACATTTAACGACTCTGATCTCTTTTTCGGAACTGTTTTTATGATTACTGGCGGCAGCCCAGGAGGAACAGCAGGAGGGATTAAAACCACAGTTTTGGCACTCGCTGTCATAGGAGTTTGGTACACGCTTCGCGGTCAAAACAATCCGCATATTTTTAATAGAAGTTTAGTTCCATATCAAATCAATAAAGCGTATGCGATTATATTTGTTGCTTCATTTTATATACTGATATCAACTATTATTTTAAATGAGAGTGAGAATCTTCACTTTGTCAGAACTCTTTTTGAAACCTGTTCGGCATTCGCTACGGTAGGCGTATCAACTGGGAACGGCGGAGTATTAAGCTATAGTGCCCTCTTTAGTGACATAGGAAAACTTAACATCATACTGCTTATGCTAATGGGCAGAATCGGTGTTTTTGCATTTACCATAGTTATAGTAGGAAAAGCGGTGCAAACCCGTATTAAATATGCAGAAGGAAAGGTGATTATATGACATATGTTGTTATTGGGCTAGGAAAGTTCGGATACCATGTAGCAAAAGGTTTGGCACAGCAGGGAGAAGCTGTTATTGCCATAGATAACGATGAAGAGAAGATTAGAGATATCAGTGAGTTTGTTCAGGATGCTATCGCACTTGATTCATCAGACCCAAAAGCTTTGTATGAAGCAGGAATAGCAGATGCGGAAATAGCGATTGTAAGTATTGGAGAGCACCTTGAAGCTAGTATACTTACCGTTATGGCACTTAAAGAACTCGGTATCAAAACCGTAGTGGCAAAAGCGATTACTCAAGTGCACGGTCAGATTCTCTCAAAACTGGGTGCGGCTAAAGTTATCTATCCTGAGATGGAATCTGCAAAAAAACTAGTCAAAAAAATCGTTAAAAATATGCACTATGAGACTATTGATCTCTCTATTACGATGAAGCTTGCAAAGATGGTTGTTCCATCATTTTGGGTGGGAAGCTCAATTCTCTCCCCGATATTTAAAGAGGAGTTTGAGGTTAAGCCTATAGCCTACAAACATCAAGGCGAATGGTACACCTCATTTGAAAAGAACGATATTCTTGAAGAGGGTGATATTCTAGTAGTTCTTGGCAACAGCAATGACATTGAAGCACTCAGTAAAAAGGTGTAAATCTACTTTTTAGCTAAAAATCTCTGCAAAATTATCATAGCAGAGATTGAGTCGATACGTCCGTCACGGATATATTTTATCTCGCCCCGCATCATGCACTCTGCTTCGATAGATGAGTTACTCTCGTCTTGATAAAAAATCTCGCCCTTAAAACCGACCAAATTTATAAAATGAGCCACACGTCGCCTCATCTCATCTTCGCTGCTTCCACCCATCGGTATACCTATGACAACGGCATCAGCTTCCCACTCATCAATAATTTTTTTTACATCTCTTGAAGCTTGATCCCTATTTTTTCGCTCAACGGCCTTTAGCGGAGTTACAAGATCTTTATGTGCACTGTAAGCTAGTCCTACTCTTTTTAAACCTAAGTCAATTGCTATATATTTCACTATTTTCCTAAACAGAAACTGCCGAACATTTTCTCAAGCATCTCATCGTTTTCAAAAGGTCTGGTGATAGAAGCTATCTCCTTTACGGCTTCGTTTAGATGAAATGAGAAGATCTCCAACTCTTGGTCTCTTAGAGGAAAAAAAGATTCCTCTATATTTTTTAGAGTATACTCAACTGCACTTATCTGTCTTTGCGATATTAGCATCATCTCATCGGAGCTATTTGTACTATTCATAATATTTTCTAAAGCTCCAACAAGAGGATCAACACTCTCTTTTGAGTTTAGTTCAATACCAAATTTTATCTCTGCATGTGAAAACTTCTGCTCAAGATCTATCTTGTTTTTTAGGTATATTACATGTTTGTCGCAAGCATATGATTTTATGAGTAAGAGCATCTGTTCATCTTCGCTATCCGTTGCTCTAGAGGCATCAAAAAGTGCAACTACTATATCACTCTCTTTGATCGCTTCGATTGAACGTTCAATCCCTATACGTTCTATTTCATCACCTGATTCTCTTATTCCTGCAGTATCTACTATGCGGATAAGATGTGTGCCTACTTTTACCTGCTCTTCAATCGTATCTCTAGTCGTTCCTGCAATATCGCTGACAATCGCACGATTGTAGTTGAGTAGTGCATTAAGAAGCGAGCTTTTTCCGACATTTGGTTTTCCGACGATTGCTACGCGAAACCCCTGCATAAGTCCCTCTCTTGCTCTACTTGCTTGAAGAGTTTTTTGCAGAGATTTTCTTAAACCCTCAAGCTTTGCTTCTATCTGTAAGACCAAATCCTCAGGCAAATCTTCCTCGGCATAATCAATACTGACTTCAGAGTAAGCAAGAATATGGATAATTTCATCACGAATGTTCTCCACATACTCCTTGAGAGAACCCTTCATCTGCTGTGCCAGTATCTTTGAAGCATCTTCACTTTTTGCTTCTATGAGCTGTGCAATGGCTTCTGCTTGGCTTAAATCTATACGACCGTTAAAAAAAGCTCGTTTTGAAAATTCTCCGGCAGTTGCCAACCTTGCACCATGAGCTATAGTAGCCTTTAAAATACTCTGTGCAACGATAAATCCTCCGTGACACTGTATCTCCACGACATCCTCGGCGGTAAAAGAGAAAGGTGCTTTAAAATAGATAACTATAGACTCGTCGATAAGTTCATTCTTGAAATCATATATGTTTGTAAGAGTTGCGTAACGCGGATTTAGATCTTTGTTGCGGGTAAGCTTTTTTGCAATACCCAAAGCTTTATCACCGCTTATGCGGATTATTGCAATAGAGCCTATGCCGTTGGCAGTTGCAACGGCACTTATAGTATCATTGTTCATGTCGCTTAGTTGTGATAGTCGTTTATAATAATAAACTTAAGCCCATCCCGAGTAGAACGCACAGCAACATACTTATTTGGATATTTTTCACGAAGCTCTTTTAATGCGATTTGAATCAAAACGCCGTCAAGAATTTTAGTTTGTGCTCGCCCGTCTCTCTCTACGTTTTCACAAACAGTGACTAGATATCGCATTATAGACTCTTCTTGATTTTTCAGAAATTCCGCAATCTCAAGACGAAGTTGCAGTTGATATTTAGTATTTATCCAGTTAAAAATCATGTATGAGAGCGCTTTATATCTATACCCCTCTTTTCCTATAAGCAGTGCGGCATCTTCACCTCTAAATTCAATAAGAAGAGTG
>CAIUZU010000023.1 GCA_903903705.1 uncultured Helicobacteraceae bacterium | reverse complement strand
GAAAAATGGAATGCGATTCCAAATACATTTAATGCTGCTGTAGTGACTGTAAAACCTGTTGCTGATTTATCATTAGTAGCTATGTATGTTGGTCAAGACAATTCAGCATCATTTAAAGTTAATGGTGATGTAAACGACCAACTATTTGGTGGGGCACTTGTAGCTGGCGCACTTTATAAAAACAGCGCATTTGATGTAAATGCATGGTTAACACATGTAAGTAATGCTGTTGGTACAACAGCAGGTGGTTCACTTGGTTATACAGGCGGAACAACAGTTAACGCTTATTGGATTGATGCTGGTGTAAAAGTAGCTGATATCAACCTTAGAGCTTATGCTACACTATTTGATGCTGATGCTCTTCCTGATACTACTAATGCATTTGCATTAAGTGCAGGCACTAAAATCGGAAACTTTGACTTATTTGCTGCAGGTTCTACTGTAAGTGAAGATGGTGGTCACTCTGTAGCTAACCTTTCAACAGGCGGTAAAAAATCTTCTCTACCAACAGAGGGTGTTTATACTGATGGTGTTTATGTAGCACAAAATGATTCAGTAGCTGTTAAAGCTAAAGTAGCTACTAAAGTTGCTTCAACAGGCGTTGCACTTCAAGTTGTTAACAACACAAATGATACAACTGCATCAAAAGAGACAACTGAAGTTGACTTATTCTTAACTGACAAATTTGGTGATTTCAGTACAACTGCTATCTTAATGCACCGTAGCTTCCAAGACAATGCAACAGATGACTCTGCTGGCGGATTCTATGCTCGTTTCATCGTTGCTTTAAATTTCTAATATTTTATAGTAACTTTGTCATCTTAGTATGACACATTCGCTCCCAAGCACTTGTGCTTGGGAGTTCTTCAAAAATCCTCGTTTATGTTAAATTTAAAAATATTCTTGTATAATCATATAAATTCATAAAAAGATGGTTATCATGAAAAAAATCCTTATTTTATCTTCTCTTCTATCAGTGGTTGTTATGTTTTCAGCATGCAGCTCCAAGTCGCCATATAAAGAACAAAAACCTCTTGAAGAGGCAGCGCTAGTTTATGTTTATGTAGTATCGCAAAGCGGTGTTGCAGAAAACTATAAAGATCATGCGTATAAGATTAAAGTAAATGGAAAGGGTGTTGAGGGCTTAGTGAAAACTGACGAATATATGGCACTTGATTTAAAACCGGGCAATGTTGAAGTGAGTGCCACGAGAGCGGATATTGAAACACAATCGGTAAAACTGGATCTTAAAGCAGGAGACATTCACTATCTAAAAGTAAAAAGTTTTTCAGATGCTTTTGCTAAATTTGATCTTATTAAAGAGCAGAGCATAGTAGCAAAAAAAGAGATAGCTAAAACAGTGGATGCAACTTCTAAAAATATAATTGAGAAAGAGATAGAAAGTGTAACTGTATTTGCAGATAAAAAAGCTCCGGTTGTGGAGAGTGCAGCTCAAACTCCAGCTCCTGTGCAGCTTCCTGTTCAAGCTCCGGCTTCAAAAACAGATGAGCTAGAAAAAGCTTATAAGCTAAAAGAAAAAGGCATTATCTCCGAAGAAGAGTTTAAAACACTAAAATCTCAAATTATTACTAAATAACTGGTTTGTCCTTGTGCGAACTGCACAAGGCAGCTACCTTTCTTCTAAATTATCGATTTTATATAAATAATCTCGGACTTTGTTTTAGCTCCAAAAGATATAATACGCTCATATTTCAGATTTCCGCTTAGTTGAGAATCACGAGGATAATAAAGATGCTAATAGACAGCTTTGATAGAGTAGTTGACTACCTTCGCATCTCTGTAACAGAGAGATGTAATTTTAGATGTCAATACTGTATGCCAGAAAAACCGTTTTCATGGGTGCCAAAAGAAAATCTGCTTACATTTGAAGAGCTTTTTTTGTTTGTAAAAGTAGCCATTGATGAGGGAATCAAAAAGATTCGTATTACTGGCGGAG
>CAIUZU010000022.1 GCA_903903705.1 uncultured Helicobacteraceae bacterium | reverse complement strand
GTTTGAGTCTATCCGTATCTTCATGGTACGTTAAAGGATGAAGCAAATCAAAGTTTTTTATCGTATCTCTCCATGATTCGTACTTTAAAGGATTGATTAACGATACCGACTCCAACATCTCTTTTACAACATTTCCAACATCACCGACTATAGGAAAGTCAGCTTTTACAAGTTTTGAGATGCTGGCAGGGTCTATATCTACATGTATAACGCCTGCATTTTTGGCAAATTCGGAGAGTTTACCGGTTACTCTATCATCAAATCTAGCACCCAAACCGATAACTAAATCTGTCTCGCTCATAGCCATATTTGCCGCATACGAACCATGCATACCAAGCATAGAGATTAAAAGTTCATCATCATGGCAAAGTGTTCCTCTTGCCATAAATGTCTCAACGGCAGGGATTCCCGTAGCATGAACCAACTCTCTAACCTCATAAGCAGCATTTGAGTTTATAATACCACCACCTAGATAAAAAATAGGTCGTTTCGCTTTTGAAATCGCTTCCATCGCCTTTTTGATCTGACGAGGATTTCCCTTTATGTGAGGTTTATATGTCTCCAAATTTAACTCAACAGAATAGTCAAACTCAGCGATTTGAGCAGTCACGTCTTTTGGAATATCGACATGAACAGGTCCGGGGCGTCCGCTTGAAGCAATATAAAATGCCTCTTTAAGTACGCGTGCCAAATCAGTTGCATCAGTTACAAGATAGTTATGTTTTGTACATGAGCGACTGATTCCAACGGCATCTATCTCTTGAAATGCATCCGTTCCGATAAGACTCATAGGAACTTGCCCGCTTATAACAACCAACGGGATCGAGTCCATATATGCGTCTGCCAGCCCTGTTACGGCATTTGTAAAGCCTGGACCGCTTGTTATCATTGCAACACCGACTTTGCCGCTTGCTTTTGAATAACCCTCGGCAGCATGCACTGCAGCTTGCTCATGTCTAGTCAAAATATGTTTAAAGCTATTTTGCTTGTAAATCTCATCATAGACATTCATAATTGCTCCGCCTGGGTAGCCAAATACTGTGTCTACACCCTCAGCAATCAAAGCTTCAATGACCATCTGCGCGCCACTAATCTGCATGAGAAGTCTCCTATCGTAAAAAATTTCGGTATTATATTTAAATTAAGCTATGCTACAGGTTAAAGGAAAATCTAATATTGATTTAATAATCATAGACGGTCTCCAACTCTCTATAGAACCTTTTACCTGAGACTCTAAGTTTAGTTTTGTCTCTGGATACTCTTTGCAAAAGAGATCAAAAAAAGTCACTATTTGATCACTCAATCCAAAATATAGGACATAATTTTTTATCCCATTTTCTATAATTTTCTGGTCAATTTTGACTTTTAACGCACGATTTAACTCACTGATATAACACCATGATATCAAAGTGCCTATCGCCATATACTTAGATCTTATTTGAATATATTTATTTAATCTGTATTTAACACTATCTACATCTGATTTTGCTGCGGCTTCACTCGCACTATCGTAATCTTTTTCCCACATTTGTTCAAGTCTTATACCGTCTTGGCTCGATTGCAGTTCAAATGATGAATCTAAAATATTGTAGGCGGTAACCATATCATTCTCTTTTAAAGCATTGAAAAATTTATGCTGATTTTCTATCTCGGCGATCATCTCTTTTGCTTCCTCTTTGAAGTCATCAAAATCAAGCAGCATTCGATAAAATTTGATAGCTGCATGCGTATCTCCGCTTTTTTGCAGCTCTTGAGCTTTCATGTAGAGAGAATCTGAATATCTGACCAATATTGTGTACTCTGTAG
>CAIUZU010000021.1 GCA_903903705.1 uncultured Helicobacteraceae bacterium | reverse complement strand
GAAAAAAGAGCTTGAAGCTGCCGGTTTTGAGATTGTATACGCAAAAAGTTTCTCTATGGATATCTCAACTCTTCTTATAGCAAGAAAAAAATAGGCTAAATAGGGTGTATACACTCAGTGTCTCTTCCCTCAATGAGCAGATAAAAACTCTCCTTGATAGTACATTTGAGAGAGTTTTGGTTGAGGGAGAGCTTTCCCGTATAACTTTTCACAACAGCGGACATATCTATTTCACGCTCAAAGATGAATCTTCGACTATAAAAGCCGTTATATTTAAAGCAAATGCCGCAAAACTAAAGTTTCAACTCCAAGAGGGCTTAAAAGTAGTTCTTGATGGGGCGGTAACGCTTTATAAACCTCGTGGCGAGTACCAGATAAACTGTTTTACCATTCAGCCATCGGGACATGGTGCTTTGGCATTGGCATTCGAACAGCTAAAAAGCAAACTCTCGTCTCAAGGCTATTTTGAAGTTTCCAGAAAAAAACAACTTCCTAAATTTCCAAAAAAAATTGCTCTTATAACATCTGCAACCGGTGCGGCTTTACAAGATATGCTCAGAGTCGCCCAGAACAGATACAAAGCTTTAGAGATTGATATTTACGATGTTTTGGTTCAGGGAGAAAAAGCAGCTCCTTCCATCGTAAAAGCTCTCTCTTTGGCAGATACCAAAGGGTATGATATTATCGTTATGGGACGAGGCGGCGGAAGCATAGAAGATCTATGGGCTTTTAACGAAGAGAGTGTTGCAGATGCAATTTTTAAAGCTATAACGCCTATCGTTTCCGCCGTAGGTCATGAGATAGATTGGGTTATAAGCGATTTTGTAGCTGATTTAAGGGCTCCGACACCTAGTGCCGCCATGCAGATGATACTTCCCGATACAAATGAACTATACCAATATATTGACTCTCTTTCATCCGCTTTTACTCAAAAAATTGAACAAAAAATCTATAACTCTAAACAGGAGCTTGCACATCTTGTTAACTTGTATTCGCAACACTCCATCGAGAGAAAAATAACACAAAAAATAGATGAGATTAAGCAGGTAAAAGAGATATTTAACCAAACGATTTCATTTAAGATGCAAAGCTTTTCTAAAGATATTGAACTTGTAAAAAACAGATTTCCGCATGTCATGGAGAGCAAACTTAATATTGCTCAAAATCAAGTGCAAGCATTGCAAAAAATGTTAGAATCCAACCATCCAAAACTAAGAAGTAAAAAGGGTTTTGCGCAGATCTCTAAAGATTCAAAAGTTATTGATATCGCTTCACTTGAAGTGGATGAGATTTTCGACTTGATGAGTAATGAAGTTATTCTAAGCGCAAAAGTTCTTAAAAAAATAAATATATAAGGATTCATATGAATTATCCGGAGTTTTTTAACAGTGTAGAGAGTATCAAAGTTGTAGATCCGTTGGCAAATGTTTTAGGTGCGTTTGAGGATGGTATATATGAGTTTACATTTTTAGACGTTGTAAAAGCGGCAGGACACAGCTGCCCGACTGTTGCAGGTGCTTATTTGGTAACATTGGAAGGCTTAAAAGCTCTCTACCCAAATTCTCCCGTAGTAAGAGGAGAAGTAAAGGTGAAGTTTAAAGAGTCTCTTGAAGACGGAGTTGCCGGAGTTATAAGCAATGTTGTATCACAAATCACGGGTGCAACAGACAAGAGCGGGTTTAAGGGCTTGGCAGGGAAATTTGCAAGACACTCTTTGATGGATTTTGATGCAGATATCAGTTCATCTGTTAGATTTACAAGAGTTGATAACTCAAAAAGCGTAGATGTTTACTATGACCCTTCATCTATCGGCGGAAATCCAAAAATGCAGCAGTTGATGCAAAAAATGATGGGCGGCATGGCAAATAAAGATGAGATAAAAGAGTTCGGTGCACTTTGGCAAGACAGAGTTAAGAGAATATTTGAAAACAAAACGAGTGTCGTTAAAGTTATAGAGCTGTAAAACTGTAATTTTTTAGTAATTATAATAGTGTATAATCCTAAAAAAAGAGGATTATACTATGGCTTATTTTGATAATGCAAAAGTTGATGATGAAGTTTACGGTTTAGTATTTGGTCCGGGTAGAATTATTCAAATATTTGACAATAGCCATTACAAAATAATGGTTGATTTTAAAAACGGCTATGAAGTTCCCTATACCGAGGATGGCGTCCCGGGATGGGGAAATTTTAACAAACAGACACTTTTTTATAAAAACGATATAGATCTTACAGATGTAGATTTCTCTCCGATTACTAAAATACTCTCTATTAAGAAAATCATTAAACTGCAAGATAAGAAAAAGCTTCAAGTAAGACTTCCATCGGGAATCTGGAAAAGCGTAAAAAAAGCCGAACACTCTTATGTTGAAGATCTGCTTGAAAAAGAGAAATACCACATGTTTAGAAAAAAACCTTCAAAAAAAGAAGATGTTTAGCCAAGTGAGTTCATCTTGCTACTCTCGTACCATTGAAACCCCAATCGGTAGGATACTTGCAAAAGCAAATGAGAATGCACTCACTTATCTTGATTTTATAGATGATAAGGTCGTAGATGAGAACTCAAACTATCATCTTTTAATAGAGTTAGAAACAGAACTCAGAGAATACTTTGCAAAAAAACGACAAGTTTTTAGCATACCTCTCTCTACAAGCGGAACAGCATTTCAAACGGGTGTTTGGGCAACACTATGTACTATACCATATGGATTAACTCTCTCGTACGCAGATGAAGCAAAAAGATTCGGCAACCCAAAAGCCACAAGAGCCGTTGCTAATGCAAACGGCAAAAATCCCATCTCCATCCTCATCCCATGTCACCGCGTTATCTCATCAAACGGCAGTATAGGCGGATATAGCGGAGGATTATGGAGAAAAGAGTTTTTACTCTCCCTTGAGAAAGAGTAGTATTTTATTTAAGCACTAAAGAGGGAAAGTAGGTATGAAGAGTAACTGCCGTTTGTGCCGAGATCTTTTTCATCAGTTTATCGAACTTATCCTCTTCATTCCATTTTGGTTGTGCTACACCGCTAAGTTCAGAAAGTCTGTTTTTCGCATCGTATGCAACCCCGATAGTGTCTATGAGACCGACATCTTTTGCTTGATGAGCGGTAAATATATGAGCATTGGCAAAGCTGTCTCTTTTTTTGATATCAAGCCCTCTTGCAGTTGCTACATCTGATGTAAAAAGGTCGTAAGTACCGTATATTACTTTGTTCAACTCATTTTTCTCATACTCTGTCCACTCTCTGTCGCTTGCTCCGACTTTTTTATATTTTCCGGCTTGAACACTTTGGGATTTGATGCCTACTTTACTCATAAGCTCGCTTACGTCTGCCCCTTGCATGATGACACCGATGCTTCCGACCATAGATCCCGGATTTGCGATTATTTCATTCGCCCAGATACTTGCATAGTAGCTTCCGCTTGCAATCGTTCCGCTCGCATAGACAACAACGGGTTTTAGCTCTTTTGCTCTTTTTATGGCATATGCAATTTCGATGGAAGGTGCAACTGCTCCGCCCGGAGAGTCGACATTTAGCAAGATGCCTTTGATAGAGTTGTTCTTTGCCGCCTCATCAATTTGCGCTACAACCTCTGAAACTTCCATAATCGGACCAAAAAGATTAATCTGCTGAAGGTTGTTCGGCGTTAAATCCTTATCGCTTGTGGGTGCAAAAATCAGAAAAACTATGAGCAAAAATATCATAGCTTTAAAATGTTCTTGAATGAATTTCATTATCGCAACAATTGGAGAAAATATACTTTTTATAAACTGCATCTACTACCTTTTTTTCAACGTTCCGTTGATATAAACTTTTGAGATATTATATCTGTGCAGTATTAAATGAATGGCTAACTCATCGTTTGGCTCTTTATCCAGATCTAAAACTATCATGTCGGCATTTTTACCCTCTGTTATTTCGCCCGTATTTAGACCAAGAGCATCTGCTGCATTTTTGGTAACGCTCATGATGAGTTTTTTTGCCAACTCTAAAAGAGGCATATTTGAGTGCATAAAAAGGGCACACTTCATCTCTTCAAAGAGGTCAAGTTTATAGTTTGAACTTAGTCCGTCTGTGGCTAAGACCCATCTTATACTCTCTTTTTCAAGCTTTGTCAGATCTAGTACACCGTTGCCAAGCAGTCTGTTTGAGATCGGGCAGTGAATAATGGTATGCTGACTTGATGCAATAGTTTTTAGCTCATTTTCATTTGCTTTTACGACATGAGTCAGCAGTGTTTTGTGTTCGTTAAAATGCTCTAGAAATTCGCTTGAATCACTTACCGCACTGTTTTGTTTAAGCAGATTTTCAAAAAGATCTTTGAAATCACCTTTACTGCTATCAAGCCACTCTCTCTCTGCACTGCTTTCCATAAAGTGAGCAGTTAGTTTTAGGTTTTCATCTTTTACCTTGCGGAGTGCTTTTTTTATCAAAATTGGATGAACGGAGTATGGTGAGTGGATGGCGACTGCCGGATAAAAACCTTCTCTTTTAACACTTTTTGAAGCATCAAGCCTTGCTAAAAAATCGCCAAAAAGTGCATCTGCCATTGTAGCCTGTGAGCCTATAAGTTCATTGAAAAAAACAACATTTTGAGGCGCACTTGCACATGCTTCCAGATCCATTCCGTGAGAACTTACCGCACCGAATGTAGTAATTCCCGACTCAAGCATAGAATCAATCGCTTTTGACATGCACTCATTTTGGCAACCGCCTATAAGTTCTTCTCTGTTTTCTATAACGCTGTAAAGCCAAGATATAAAATCTCCGTAAGAGAGATTTGTCTTATTTGCACTAAATTCTACATGCACATGAGCGTTAATGAGTCCGGGCATAAGAAGAGAATTTTTTTGAAGTGTAGTTATCTCTGCATTTGGAAACTCTTTTTTTAATTCTTCAAGCGGTGCTATTTTTTTTATAGTTTTGTCAAAAGCAACCGACATATTTGAGAGTAGTGTATCAGGCGTTAAAATATAGTTGGGAGTAATTATTTGCATATTTTATCTTTTTTGAAAATTTAAAATAGATTATGCTTTATTTAGATAAAATAGCTCCTTAAAAATTGTGATTTAATAAAGGTAAAATATGAAAATAGTAGTGATTCAAGGACCAAATTTAAATATGTTAGGCATAAGAGAACAGCAAGTTTACGGTCCTATGAAGTTAGAGCAGATACATACACAAATGAGAGAGTTTGCGGCTCAAAGCGGATTGGAGATAGAGTTTTTTCAAAGCAATTTTGAGGGCGAACTAGTAGATAAAATTCAAGAGTGTTACGGTGATGCAAACGGTATTATTATCAATGCAGCGGCATATACGCATACATCAATTGCTATTCGCGATGCGATTTCAGCTGTAAATCTTCCTACTATTGAGGTTCATATCAGCAATATTCATCGCCGTGAAGAGTTTAGAAAGCAAAATATGATTGCTCCTGTCTGTACATCTTCAATCGTAGGTTTTGGTCCATTTGGATATCATCTTGCAATGGTTGGCATGGTGCAAATTATGAATGAGATAAAAGCAGTTCAAGAGATGCAAAAACAAGCCTCTGAAACAAACTAAGTTTTATGTATATAAAGCGTAAATTGGGTAAAGGTTTAGAGAGTTTCAAAAATTTACGCTTTAGTTGTCAAAATAGCTCCGAGAGTTCGCATAGGTATCTTGTGACTCTAGGCGTTGGCGGAAATGTCGGTGACGCAAGGAGAAGATTTGAGCGTTTATACCTATTCCTCAAAAAAGACAAAAGGGTTCATCTGCTTCAAACATCGTTGATTTTAAAAAATCCTCCTTTTGGTTTTACTACTCAGGATGATTTTTTTAATTCAATAATTTTACTCAAAACAACTATGCAGCCGAAGCCGTTTTTAAGTTATTTAATGAGATTAGAGAAGAAATTTGCACGCAAAAGAAGCTTTGCGAATGCTCCAAGGACACTAGATTTGGATATTATTTTTTTTGATAACAGAGTTGTTAAGACACCAAAACTTCAAATTCCGCATGCAAAGTGGTTTGAGAGACAGAGTGTGTTGATTCCACTAAAGGATATATATAGATGAAGATATTGACTTTTACGGGAAGAACACCATCTGAGGCACTCAAAAAAGCCAGACTAGATCCAAACTATGAAAATATGCTTCATATCGATACGAAAGAGATACAAAAAAAATCACTGGGTCGTGAAGCTCTTTACGAGATAGTTATGGGTATAGAGAGTGAAACGTTGCATAATACATATGAGAAAACAAGTACAATACCAAAAGATGGCAGACCTCTTACTCAAAAAAGTGCAGATGTTTTATATGACATCTCCTATGCAGCACAGCAAATATCTAAAATTGCGGATGTAAGAGATCCTCTTTATGAGTATCAAGAACCTAAGTCGCAAGCTACATTCGAGCCAAAAGAGCTTAAAGAGATAAAGGCAGAAATAGCAAAACTGGGCGATAAAGTAAAAATTATCCAAAATATGTTCTGGGATGAAAAAGCGCCGGAGTCAGAGAGTCATATTCCATCCGAGTTTGCAGAGATTTATCGCCTTGCATATCAGAGCGGGATGAACAGAGATCATCTTGATGCTATCATGAGAATGACGTTGGAGCACATGCCATTTAGAATGAGAGAAAATTCAGCAACTATTAAAAGATATTTCCAGACGCTTCTTAGAAAAATGGTACCTGTAAGACTTGAAAGTATGCCATCGGTCGGAAATAAGAAAGTTGTGATGTTGGTCGGTCCCACAGGAGTAGGCAAAACAACTTCAGTTGCAAAACTGGCTGCAAGGTATTCATATCTTATGCAAAAAAAATATAAAGTCGGTCTGGTTGTGCTAGATACTTACCGTATCGGTGCGGTCGAGCAGTTGATGCAGTATGCAAGAATGATGAAACTGGGTATTGAGACGGTTGTAGATCCGATAGATTTTGCAAGTGCGCTTGAGTCTCTTAGATATTGTGACTATATTCTTATCGATACTATGGGATCTAGTCCTTACGATAAAACTAAAATAGAAAAAATTTACGAGTGTTTAGAGGGAAATGATACAAAATACAATATCGATGTCGTTTTAGTTATGCCGAGTTCTATAAAATATGAAGATTTAAAAGCAACGTATGAGAATTTTTCAACTCTAAATGTAGATACTCTTATGTTTACTAAGCTGGATGAGACAAGAGGTTTTGGAAATATATTTTCTCTTGCATACGAAACGAAAAAACCGATAAGTTATTTTTCTGTAGGACAGGAAGTTCCCGAAGATCTGGTCTGTGCTAGCAGTGATTTTTTAGTAGAGTGCTTATTAAACGGCTTCAATAGGAGTAAAACATGATAGGCAATCAGGCACAAAAGCTAGAGGAACTCATCTCATCTTCTGCGCAAAAGAGATCTAAAAAAACCCGTTTTAT
>CAIUZU010000020.1 GCA_903903705.1 uncultured Helicobacteraceae bacterium | reverse complement strand
TGATAAAAGCACTCTTTGTTCTTGGAAATATCGACAACTCATATAAAACAAGAGCCGTAAACTATCTTGATACGCTTCTTCAAACCATGTTTATAGATGGCAAACTCTATCACACTACGCTTATACGCAAAACTCCGAAAGTCGAGGCTTTTTTAGAGGATTATGCTTTTCTTTCGTGTGCTCTTGTTGAAGCATTTAATGCGACTCAAGATGAGCTATACCTCATAAAAGCACAGCACTTTGCAAACTCCGCTTTAGAGAAGTTTTACGACAAAGGAACATGGAGATTTAGCATAGGAGAGTTTGAGACAAAAGCGGAGATCTCGGACAATACTTATACAAGCTCTGTCGGGGTTATGGTTGATGCCCTACTCTCACTCGGAGTGCTTCTTGAGGACGACAAATATACCCATTTTGCCTTTAAAACACTAGAATACAACTCTTTTGAACTTGCAAGACGTCCGGTCATCTACCCATACATGTTAAAACAAACGCTTAGATATGTCAAAGGGGAGAGAGTAATAAAATCAAATCTAAAAAATTTGGAGTCAAATGCTCATAAGCTATCATTGTTGACATATCCGTTTGTTCAAAAAAAGGTTTCTCAAGATGAGGGATACATGATATGCGGCGCAAAAAGTTGTTTTGCAAACACTCATGAGATTGACGCTATCAATGATATAATCAAAAAAAGTTTTTAAATAGGAAAAAAATATGAAATTAGGCGTAAATATAGACCATGTAGCAGTTTTAAGAGAAGCGAGAAGAGTAAATGATCCCGATATTTTAAACGCTCTTTATGTTGCATGCCAAAACGGTGCAGACCAGATAACCATCCATCTAAGAGAAGACAGACGACATATTCAAGATGCAGATGCTTATAGCATTATGAAACATTCGGCTCTGCCTGTAAACTTAGAGTGTTCCATCAACAAATCCATACTAAATATCGTAACGGATCTAAAACCGCACCGTGCAACTTTAGTCCCTGAAAAAAGAGAAGAGGTAACGACTGAGGGCGGACTTGATGTTTTTACGTACGAGGATGAAATCTCTTATGCGATAGAACTTTTGCATGACTACATCATCCCCGTTTCGCTTTTTATAGACCCTAGTATTGAAGCAGTAGAGAAATCAAAAGAGCTGGGAGCTGAAATGGTAGAACTTCATACGGGAAGCTTTGCAAATATTTTTGCCATGCTAAACTCATCGCTTTCCCACTCAAACCACTCCATAAAAGAATTGGATCTTCCTAGACATGAACTCTCAATCAGGCTTGAAAAATCTATCGCGGCGATAAGCGAAGCGGCAAAACATGCCAAAAAAATAGGTCTTGAAGTAGCCGCAGGGCACGGACTAAACTACCATAATGTATCTCACATGATGAGCATTGCGGAGATTACGGAACTAAATATCGGTCAGAGCATCGTTGCAAAAAGCGTGTTTAGCGGTTTGGCCCAAGCGGTTAAAGAGATGAAAAGGCTCACAACAAGATGAAACCACGCATTGCGATAAGTGTCGGCGATTTAAACGGTATCGGAATAGAGATAGCATTAAAAGCCCATAAAAAAATATCCGCACTCTGCACTCCCATCTACTGTATAAACCACTACATGCTAAATCAGGCATGTGAGCTTTTGGATGTGGAGATTCCCTCTGATTTTGAGATATTTGAGGTTGAGGGGAGTTTTAATATAAGAGAGGGTTGTGTAGATAAGGACTCGGGACGATACTCTTATGACTCCTTTATGAGTGCCGTAAAACTTTGCGAAGATAAAAAAGCCGATGCCCTTGTCACCATGCCTATTCATAAAGAGGCTTGGATGCTGGCTGGTTTGCATTACAAAGGACATACGGATCTGCTTCGTGACTACTTCAAAAAAGATGCCATTATGATGCTTGGATGTGAGAAGATGTTTGTCGCACTCTACACGGAACATATCCCTTTAAGAGAGGTGGCAAGCCACATAACAAAAGACAAACTGCTTCGCTTTTTACTTGATTTAAACAGAGCTATTCCAAACAAAAAATTTGCTGTTTTAGGACTCAATCCGCATGCCGGAGATAACGGTGTTTTGGGTAATGAAGAGAGGGAGATAGAAGCGGCTATAGAAGAAGCAAACTTTATCATAAAAGAGGAGCTGTTTTTTGGTGCGATAGTGCCCG
>CAIUZU010000019.1 GCA_903903705.1 uncultured Helicobacteraceae bacterium | reverse complement strand
TGTTTCAGCTCTCGCTTATCTATGAAAAACTTCTCAAAGACATGGGGAGTGACGGCGGTAACAGTGGGGAGTTTTATACTCCTCGCCCGCTTATAAAAGTCATCGTAGATGTGCTAGACCCAAAAGTGGGGCAGACCATTTACGACCCTGCCGTGGGAAGCTGCGGATTTCTTATCGAAGCGTACAACCACATACGCTACACCGACATCAAAGCAAACAAACAGCGAGAACTCTCAACAGAGCAGTTGAAGTTTTTAAATGAGGACACTTTTTTCGGCAATGAAAAAACTCCGCTCTCCTATGTCATGGGTGTTATGAATATGATACTCCACGGAGTCGAATCGCCAAACATCGCAAAAGCAAATACTCTCACAAAAGACATCAGAGGACTTGAAGAAAAGGACAGATTTGACTGCATCTTGGCAAACCCTCCTTTTGGCGGAAAAGAGAACGACAGCATTCAGCAGAACTTCCCCATCAAGTCAAACGCTACCGAACTGCTGTTTTTACAACACATGATGAACCATCTAAAACTTGGCGGGAAATGCGGCGTGGTTATCCCCGAGGGTGTTTTGTTTCAAACCAACAATGCGTTTAAGTCGGTAAAACAAGAGCTTTTAGAGCGTTTCAATGTTCATACCGTGCTTAGTCTTCCCGCAGGTATATTTTTACCCTACAGCGGTGTAAAAACAAATGTCATCTTTTTTGAGAGAAAGGGAAGCACGTCGGACATCTTTTACTACGAAGTAAATCCGCCTTATAAGCTCACAAAAAACAAACCAATCCAGTACGACCACTTCAAAGAGTTTTTAGATGTGTGGCAAGATAGAACGCTTACATGTAACTCTTGGATTGTACATGTCAATGACATAAAAGAGTTCGATATTAGTGCTAAAAATCCAAACAAAAATGAGACTATTGAGCATAAATCACCGATAGAGCTGGTTGAAAATATCAAGCTAAACAATAGCGAAATAAATGATTTGATGGATGAGATTGAGGTGATATTGATAGGGAAAGATATCAATGAGTGAGTTGTATGAGCTTCCTGATGGGTGGGGGTGGACTAATTTCAAAGACTCTTTATATTTAACAGATTTTGTTGCCAATGGAAGCTTTGCTTCACTTAAAGAAAATGTTTCTTATCTAAATAAGAAAGACTATGCAATTTTAGTTAGATTAAAAGATTTTTCAAATAAATGGAATGGCGATTATGTATATGTAGATAAGCATTCATACGATTTTTTATCTAAAAGTTCATTAAATGAAAATGACATAATGATGTGCAATGTTGGTAGTGTTGGTTTACACTTTAGAGTCCCAAATTTAGGTCAACCAATGACAATAGGTCCTAATTCAATTTTAATAAGACCTCAGATTGATAATCTATCCAATTCTTTTTTATATTATTATTTTGCTTCTAATATTTTTAAAAACTTTTTAGAAACAATTGTTGCAACAACTGCTCAACCAAAATTTAATAAAACTGGATTTAAGACTTTATCAATCCCACTCCCGCCACTTCCAGAACAGCAGAGAATAGTTTCAAAATTGGATTTGCTCTTTGAAAAAATAGACAGATCAATAGCCCTGCATCAAAAAAACATGGACGAAGCCAACGCATTTATGGGAAGTGTTTTGAATGATGTTTTTGGAGAGTTAAACACAGATAAAACAATATCTCTCAAAAATATAACCAAAAAAATTGGAAGTGGCTCAACTCCCAGAGGTGGGCAAAAAGCATATAAAACAGAGGGTGTAAGTTTAATCAGAAGCATGAATATACATGACAATGGGTTTAAAATAAAAGGATTAGCTTTTATAGATGATGAACAAGCCAAAAAATTAGATAATGTCACCATTGAAGAGAATGATGTATTGTTAAATATTACAGGTGCTTCCGTTGCTCGTTGTTGCATTGTAGATAAAAATTATTTACCTGCAAGAGTGAATCAACATGTTTCAATTTTGAGATTAAAAAATGGGATGATTCCAAGCTTTTTGCATTATTACTTAATAAGTCCATCTGTGAAATCAGAGTTATTATTTAGCTCTTCTGGCGGTGCAACAAGAGAAGCAATTACAAAGAGTATGCTAGAGGAATTTCAAGTACCATTTGTCTCAGTGCCTATCCAACAAAAAATAGTAACCTACCTAGATGAGATCTCACAAAAAATAGAAAAAATAAAACAGCTGCAAAAAGAGAAGATGGCTAGCCTCAAAGCCTTGAAAGCTTCCATCCTAGACAGTGCATTTAGAGGAGAGCTATGAGGTTGAGACATGTTATATCACTGATAACGAATCTCTCTTAGCTTAGATATTGACTCTTCGCTCCATTTGACGATAGCCTCTCTTTCGCTTTTGGTTAGCCTAGCATCCCAATGTGCGATAATGTAGCTAAGCGGAGGCATATCGTTTTCGATAATAACCTCTCTTAAACTGTTTAAATCTTTTAGCGGAGTGTTATGAGAGATAAAAGGAAAATCCTTGCTCAGATCTATATGTCTTTTAGCCTTTTTGATATCATAATCAATCATCTGTTTAAATCCGGGTATTTTATAATACCATGGAAATTTGGTTGCATTGCTATGACAATCAAAACATTTTTTTTCTAAAATAGGCTTGATATTTGCTAAATATGAGCTGTTGATTAGTTCATATATGGGCAGATTTTTATCAACATTTGTCTCTTTTTTTAAAGCGTCCGCACTATTATCTTCATGTGCAGACAATTTGAGTGAAAATGCAAGCAAAACAGAGAGTAAAGAGACGGCAGAGAGTTTAAAAGTTAAAGGTTTTATAGTTTGCATGACATCCTCCAAAAAAAGAATTCGGTTTCAATAATCGCATATATTTCATTAAATTGAGCATAAGTCGTTCTTGCTCAAATATTTGGTAGCTACTTTGTACTCAGACAATTTAATTTGATATAATGACAAAAAGATTAACAATAAAGAGAATAATTTATGGAAAAAATAGAGCCGATGACACTGTTTGGATATAACAAGCTCCAAGCAGAAGTTAAAAATTTAAAAAGTGTAAAAAGACCGGCTGTGGTTAAGGCGATAGAAGAGGCGCTTGAGCATGGAGATTTGAAGGAAAATGCCGAGTATCATGCGGCAAAAGAGCAGCAAAAACAGATAGATAACCGTCTGCAAGAACTCTCAGAGATAATAGGAAGTGCAAAGATTGTAGATCCAGGTGATCTTGAACACTCAAAAGTAAGCTTTGGCTCAACCGTTGTGGTAAGTGATATGGATAGCTCAAAAGAGTATACATATACTATAGTCGGAGGATGCGAGTCAAATCCTGAAATGGGGCTAATCTCTTTTGGCTCTCCTTTGGCAAAACAGCTTTTAGGAAGAGAAGAGGGCGATGAGGTGAAAGTACAGCTTCCAAACGGTACAAAAGAGTTTGAGATAATAGAAGTTAGATATCAGGAGATAGTGTTTGAGTGTCATTAATGTCGGAGTAATCGGTGCAAGCGGATACACGGGGCTTGAGCTTGTAAAAATGCTTCTTAAGCATCCAAAATTTAATCTCAATTATGTCGCAAATACGGATGGCGGAACAACGCTTGAGAAGCTTCATCCATCACTTGCAAAAGTATCTGATTTAGAGGTTCAAAAAGCCGATTTAGACAAATGTGCGGCTAGTTGTGAGCTTGTCTTTTTAGCACTTCCGCATCAAACGGCTATGGCTTATGTAAAGCCTTTGATAGAAAAAGGCTTAAAAGTCGTTGATCTCTCTGCCGACTATAGATTGCCTCAAGATATTTATGAAGCGTTTTACTGCCCTCATACAGATACACAAAACTTAGAACATGCGGTTTACGGGCTTCCTGAGTTGTTTCGTGAGGAGCTAAAAAGTGCAAAACTCGTAGCAAATCCGGGATGTTTTCCCACTAGTGCGATTTTAGGAGTTTTGCCTTTTATGAGTAAAAGAGTAAAACACACTCCAATCATAGTTGATGCAAAAACAGGCGTGAGCGGTGCGGGTAAAAAACTTAGCGATGTAACGCACTTTGTAAATGTAAATGACAATCTTTTTGCCTACAATCCGCTTATGCACAGACATGCGCCGGAGATCGCACAAAAACTCGGAGTAGATTTTGATGAAGTTCATTTTGTTCCGCATTTAGTTCCCGTTACTCGCGGTATGATAAGTTCTATCTATATTCAAGTGGAAGGTGATTTTGATGAAAATGCCATGCTTGAAGAGTTTTATAAGGATGCTAAACATGTGAGAGTATGTAAAAATCCGGTTGACATGAAGAGCGTTGCAGGAACAAACTTTTGCGATATTTATGTAAAGCGAAAAGCAAACATGCTCTTTATCTCAAGTGCAATAGACAATCTTATGAGAGGCGCATCTTCAGCCGCAGTTGCCAATGCAAACTTGATGATGGGATTTGATGAAGATCTAGGTGTGCCAAACATAGCTTATGTTCCATGATATAGAGATAAAAGAGGGTGCATTCGTCATAGGCGATGCACACTACTCGCATAGCCGTCCCCAATTTTTAGAGTTTTTAAAAAGCATAGCTTCTCATGAGTTAAAACCTACGCAGATAATATTGATGGGAGATATCTTTGATGCTCTTTTTGGAGAAATTCCCCATACGCATAAAATAAATGAAGAAGCAATAGAGATTTTAAATAAGATCTCTTTAGATATAGAAGTTATCTATTTAGAGGGAAACCACGATTTTAATTTAAAAAAAATCTTTCCGCATGCAAAAGTCTTTCCTATCTCGCTGCAGCCTGTTACATGTACGATAGAAACTAAAAAAGTGCTTCTTTCTCATGGCGATATTGAGAGTGATGCAGGATACAAGATCTATACACTTTTTATTAGAAATAGCTTTGTTTTATCTATTCTAAGAATTATTGACTCCTTTAGCGGGCACTCTATCTTAAAGCGTTTAGAACAATATCTAAATAAAAAAGATGATTGCAAGGAGCTTTTAGGGCTTGAAAAATTTATATCAAAGAGGCTGGATGAAAAATATAGGTGTGAC
>CAIUZU010000018.1 GCA_903903705.1 uncultured Helicobacteraceae bacterium | reverse complement strand
GGGATAATAACTCTCTTTTATATTAAAAAAAGAGTTTCTGCGACTGCCCAAAACAGGAAATAACCATCTTCTTGGCTTTGTAAAGGGAACAAAGAGAGTCCAAATAATGAACAGATTATAGAAAATTTCAATTTAGACAGTAAAAATGTAAGTATTAGATTTCAAAAACCTCTTGATGGTGAGAACAGTGTTGTTATGCTCGACTTTGGAGATCAAAGCTACCTTGTTTTAATGGGCAAAGGGAATATTATTCTTGATAAATTTACGGACAATAGACCAGCTTCACAGGATGATTTTAACACTATCTTGCAAAGCAGACACCATGAGCTTGAAAGATTTTTAAGCAGCGACACTAAGACTAAAGAGCCGCTACAGACATATAAAGAAAAAGCGGCTTCTATACTGTATGAGGCTTAACTCTCTGTTAAGGTTCTCTCTTGAAGAAGTTTTTTAATTGTATGAAGATTTGATATATTAAGTTTATACTCTTCACCCATCATTTTGCTTATATGATATACCTCTGTTATGGTAATACCGTATGGATCTTTCTTCTCTTTTATGATTTTTTGGTTATCGTCATATGAGTAGAGATATAGATTTTTACGAGCTTGTTGCACGTAGCAAGTTAAAACTATCTCTTCTGAGTGCTTCTTCTCTATCGCCACTATCACTCTATGGTCATCTTTATAATTACTATCCAAAGCCAATTCGTCTCTTATTTCAACCGCATCAATATAGCCGATATAAAATTTATTATAAAGGTCATGGTATCTTTGAACTTTTTCACTCATTAAAAAATTCATATCTAAAATATGTTTTTTATGTGCTCTCAAGCTTTTTGTTATCCATGAAATTGTATTGTAATATCTAAAAGGATAAAGTTTTAGAGTGTGTGCTTCTATCATCTTTGGAGATTTTGGTCTTTTTTTAGGAAGAAGCTTTTTAGAATCAGTATCCACAATATACTCAAGTACGGCTTTGGCAGAAAACTCCTCTGTAAACCAAACATTACAGTAAGAAGGAAACTGTCTAGCTCCGGTAGCACCATCATTTAAAATAATTAATGCTTTAATCACATAATTTGGAAAGATAATCTCTAAAAGAGCTTTCTTTTTTCTAAGTCTTTTTCTAAGTTTTAAAACTGATTTTACAAGAGTCATCTCTACAAAATAGAGTTCTTTGTCTTTTGTGATAAACATAGCATCAAATTCACTAATCTCTCTATTTTTAGTTCGATAAACAATCTGCTGCTTTTCACTTATAGATAGAGTATTTGCATGTGCTTTTATTCTATCTTGATGGAAGCCCTTTAAAACAAACTTTTCTATATTTTCATTTTGAGCCGCATATATCAAAAGTTTTTCATAAACAAAATTCTCAAACACTTCTCCCTCAAAAGAGCGGTAAGAGCTTAAGAAATGAGGATCATCCTCACTTATGCCTTTTCTTATAAGAGTTAAAAGATGTTTGACATTATAGTCATAGTGTAGTAGGTTATCCCCTATATCACTCTCATCTAATGTCTTAATTGTATTGCTTATTTTTAACAAACTGTCTCACTATTTTTAAAAAAATCATCTATTAAAGCGCGATACTCTTCAGCATCCACTATGCGGTTTACGCCATCTCTAAGGAGCGAAGCACCTCTGTAGCCTTTAGAGTAAGTATGTGTATGTTTTCTAAACATGGGAACACCATGAGAGCCATGGAACTCTATCATCTTATCAAAATGCTCCATGATTATAGCATGCTTAATATTTTTGTCAATGTGCTCGGTTCCGTTTTTAAGCTGATGAAATATCCAAGGAGCGCCGATTGCACCTCTTCCTATCATAACTCCATCAGCTCCCGTATGTTCAAGAACCCACTTTGCTTTTTCGTAAGAATCGATATCTCCGTTTGCAATTACCGGAATTTTTACAGCTTCTTTGATCTCTCTTATTGCGTCATAATCAACTGCCGATTTAAACTTTCCGGCACGTGTTCTGCCATGAACGGCTAAAAAATCTGCTCCGCTGTCTTCAACCATTTTTGCTATTTCTATATGATTTTTTTTCT
>CAIUZU010000017.1 GCA_903903705.1 uncultured Helicobacteraceae bacterium | reverse complement strand
TCAAAAGTCCCAGGATAGAGTGCTATTTTTTTCATTATTCCCATCTTTTATAAAGGTTGTTTTCGATGCCAAGCAGATCAAACCATTTGCCTATGACAAAATTTTCCATTTCATCAAGTGTTTGCTGCTCTGAATAGTATGCCATGACGGGAGGAGCGATGATGATGCCTAAAGCTGCTAATTTGTGCATATTTTCAAGTGCAATTGCAGAAAAAGGCATCTCTCTTGGAGCTAAAATAAGCTTCTTATGCTCTTTTATCATAACACTTGCACACCTTGTTACAAGGTTGTCTGCGATGCCGCATGCTATTTTTGCAAGCGTATTCATGCTACACGGTGCGATAATCATAGCCTCCACTCCAAAAGAGCCTGAAGCTATGCTAGCCGAGATATCATTGTTATCATGAAACGTTATATGCATCTCTTTGTCTAAAACAACTTCAGAATTTTGCGTCATAATAAAATGTTTATCTATATTTTCTGGAAGCAATCGTACAATCTTTAGTCCCAAATTGACACCGCTTGCACCGCTTGATGCTACTACTATTTTTCTGTTTTTCACTCTAGCTCCGCCGCGTTACTGCCAGTAACTCTTGCTTTTAATATTTTTCCGTTATTGTTTTGAACTTTTATTATATCATCTACTTTTGCATCTTGAAGTGCTTTTGCGCTAAATATAATGTTCATGCCTTCCTTTGACATGCTTACATTAATCATGGCATCTCTTTTGACGACATCCAACGACTCGATATCGTTAAGTGTTAAAATAGTATCTTTTGGGATGTGCCTCTTAGCCTGAAGCGTAGTTTTATCTATGTTTTGAATCGGTTTTGCTCTGAATCTATCTAAAGTGATGCTCTTTTTTATATAGTTTAGGGATGAGATCTCAGACTCTTTCTTTATGCTCTCTTTGCTTACGTAAACTATGACATTCGCCCGCACCGAGTAATCAAAAAATATCTTTTTATCATCCTCTGTTTTGATATTTACAACACCGCTTTTTGATAAAAAATCACGACTTCTTATATTTAAAATATAGTTCTTTGGAAGTGTCGTTATGTGACCTCTTGGCTCTACGGAAATATCTTGAATATCTATGTCCTCATAGCTTTTTTCATAATACTCTTTGATTTTTAACTTTAGAGGCAACATATCGATAGGGCTTTTTAAAATAAAGTTTATATAGCTTTTTTTGGTTTTATAGTTTTTATACCCATGATCGCTTAGCAACTTTATAAGGTCTTTACTCTTCATTTTCTCTATATGAGAGCCTTTATCGATGGAGAGTAGAGTAAAGTCGTTTTTTGTGTCTTTTGTTACAGTAGATGCCTTTACGGTTGTGTCATCAACATAGTAAGTATCTTCGAGTTGTATATCTGCACTTAGACTAAAATATAAAAGCATAAAAATAAGAAGTTTAAAAAGCATTTATGAAGGAGATCCAATCTAAAAAATTTCCTTATTTTAACATATTATGGAATTTTAAATGTGTGTTATACTTTCGGATAAAAAAAAAGAGGATACCACGATGAAAAAAATTCTATCTGCAGTGCTTTTACTTCTACTTTTCGCAGGATGTACAGAGAAAAAAAGTGTTTTGTATATCAATAACCTAGATTTATGCCAAGCACCTATAGCAACGCTTTATTTAAAAGAGATTGATATAAAAAACAGCTCAAAAACATTTAACATAGCTCCGGATGAGATAAGAGGCGCTCTTATAAATTCACTAAAAGAGACCAACTGTTTCAAAGTGTCTCCGTATAACAGAAATCAATCTGTAACAGATGATAATGAGTATGTACTCAATGCAAAGGTTACTCTGCAGCAAACAGAAGAAGTTGTTGAGAAAAATATCTTTAAAAAAGAGAAAGAAGAGTTGCTTTCAATGGCGATTACACTACATGCAAGCAGTGATGGCAGAAAAGTAAATGCAGGTTCAAAAAGCGAACTTCTTATAGATAAATCAAAAATTTTAGGTTTTAAAAATGAGAGAGATGTAGCAGGCGATACTAAAATAGTACTGCAAAATGCAACTAAAAAAGTCTCCATTGCACTTAGAGACGGGTTTTTAAAACTTCCAAGCAGTGACAATTAATTTTTTTAATTTTA
>CAIUZU010000016.1 GCA_903903705.1 uncultured Helicobacteraceae bacterium | reverse complement strand
TTATTCACTCCTTTGTGTTTTTAACACTTTTTTTTGCATGGAAAAGCTATAGTGCTGTAGAAAAAGAAGAGGAAGAGAAAGTTTGCCTTAAACTTTCTAATGTAGAGATCTCTCCTATGGTATCGGAAGTTAAAGAGCCACAAGTTCAAGATATTATAGAAGAGAAGCCAAAAAAAACAATACAGAAAAAGGTTGAAACAGTTGACGCAAAGCCTGTAGTTAAGCCGCTTCAAAAAGAAGAGTCAAAAATTAAGCAGACACAGAACGTTCAAGAGATTGTGCCTCAAGATATTGCAGCTGCAAAAGAGAGTATCGTTAAAAAAGAGCATTTCGAGATACAAAAAGAAGAACCGCCGCTTAAACAAGAGACACCCGAAGATGAGTACATAAAAGTCAATACACAAAAAATAGCTCAACTCATACAAGAGAATCTATCCTATCCGATTTCGGCGAGAAGAAAAGGGATAACAGGGCTGGTTGTAGTAAAATTTTACCTAAGTGTGGATGCGAAAGTTTCAAATATAAAAATAGTTGAATCAAGCAGTGAAGTTCTAAGTCGTGCAGCAATTAAAACCATAGAAGATCTCTCTGAAAAATTTCCAAAGCCGGATAAAGAAGTTAATTTAAGTGTTCCGATAAACTATAGTTTAAATTGATATTCATTATCAAAGGTTAAGAAATAAGTAGTTATACTGCCTATTTTAAAGAGAGGAAGATAACATGATATCTTTATTCAAAAGAGCGGTATCGGCATAATGGTTTGCAAATATCACAATAAGCATCATCCGATTTCAAGTCATTCTCATGAGCATAGTCATGAACACCACCACAATAGTAGCGATAAAAAACTTCTAAGCATCTCTTTTGCGATTACATTTATAGTGATGATAGTTGAGATAGCAGGTGGAATCTATGTAAACTCATTGGCACTTATTAGTGATGCGATTCATATGTTTACTCATGCTTTTGCTTTGGGATTGTCTCTTTTTGCCCTTATTATTTCCACAAAAGAGATTAATGACCAAAAATCATTTGGATATTTTAGAGCCGAAGTATTGGCCGCATTTATCAATGGTCTTACAATAGCATTGTCGGTGATTTGGATCGTATATGAGGCGATTATAAGATTTTTAAATCCGCAGGAGATACTTGCTTCTGGTACGATAATGATAGCCGCATTGGGGCTTGTCGTAAATATAATTACGGGGCTTCTTTTACTAAAAGCAGACCATGACAACATCAATATAAAATCTGCATTTTTGCATATGGCGGCGGATACTTTCTCATCTGTTGCCATTATTTTGGGTGCTATTGTTATCTACTTTACGCAGTTTTATATCATTGATACCATTTTGGCTCTAGTTGTTGCCGTCGTTATAGCAAAATGGGCGAAAGGGTTGCTTGGTGATTCTGTGCATGTGCTTTTAGAGGGCTCTCCTTATGATGTCTCTAGTATTAAAGAGGCGATTTTAGCTGAGTTTGATTATATAGAGGATGTGCATGATATTCACTGCTGGGAGATCTCGCATAACTATTACTATCTTACATGCCATGTGGTGTTAGATAGTAGTAACGAAGAGTTTTATAATAAAACAATTCAAGAAGTAAGCGAGCTTTTAGAAAATAGATTTGTCATAGCTCACACGACGATACAAATAGAGTACAAAGAGAATTAAAATTTCTTTGTACGCATCTGTGACAATGTCTCTGCAGACATGCTCTCTAGCTCTATGGCAATATTTTCAATCTCTTTAGTGTAAGAGGCATTTTGTGTGGTAGTTTTATCGATATCTTTTATAGAATCGGTTGCATGGTTTATATCTTCAACTTGCTCTTCTATCGCTGTTCCTATCTCTAAGATGGCTTGAGATAGGGTTTCTATGCTTACATTTATCTCATGTAAACTTTTTTGAGTATTTTCCGCAAGTTTTCTCACTTCATCTGCAACAACGGCAAAACCTCTTCCATGTTCTCCTGCACGTGCAGCTTCGATAGCGGCATTAAGTGCCAACAGGTTTGTTTGATCCGCAATATCTGAGATAACATTTATAACAGATTTTATATCCATAGACTGAGAAGCTACATGTTTTGCTTTTTGAGAAACGTCTATAATTGAGCTGTTTGTAGACTCCATGGCATGAGAGAGATCTCTTAGCATGCTTGCTTGTTGTGATGATGCCGCACTTAGATTTTGCATCTTATCTCTTAAGGTTAAAGATTTCTGAGACAATTCATCAGCATTTTGGTTTGAGAGTTTTAGCATGTTGCGAATTGTATCACCCATGTTGTGAATGGCAAGAGCGATTTTGCCGTTATCACTTTGAACGTCTGCCGTAAAATCTGAATTTTTAAAATGATCTAGAGTCGCAATAAGGTCATTTACATTTTTACAAACACTGTTTTGAAGCGAAGAGAGCATTTTGTTTAAATTCTCTTTTAACTCATTTAGGGCTTGATTTTTAGTGTTTTCAACAACGCTTTGTACTAAATTTCCTCTCTCAATCTCAGATACGACCCGCTTTACATCTTCTATTAGAACTCTGTCTTCTTCTATGCTCTGCTGAGTTCTCAAGATATTTTCATTTACGACCTGAGCCATCTTTCCTATTTCGTCTAAAGAATGGATATCTATAGGTTTTGCTTCTTTGCTCTCTTTATTTAGATAGTCAAAAAAGCGTAACAGTCCCTCTTCAAAGGTCTCAAGAGGGTTTAGCACTATTTTTCTAATTGTAATTAAAATCGTGATTGTTATGATTATTATCAACCCGACTACCAAAGCCAAAGCACTTCTTATGATACTGCTTGCTCCCTCAATCGCTTTTTCAACACTAGCTCTCTCTTTTGCTAAAAGGTAGATACCGATTGA
>CAIUZU010000015.1 GCA_903903705.1 uncultured Helicobacteraceae bacterium | reverse complement strand
GCATTTTTGCACCGCTTAACGATACTATCTTTTTACTCTCAATATCCAAAATTATCTGCTCATACTTTTTAGAATCTCTTAGAGCCAGTAGAACCATCAACTCATTTAGAGATTTTGTTTCATCTGTTTTTTTTCTAAACTCTTCCTCTGCGTTAAGCTTTACAACTCTCTTTTTTATCTCTATCTTCGCAGCTAAAAAACCGGCTATAAAGGTGAGAATGTAGTAAAGATAGGAGTAGTTAAACTTAAAGGAGTCATCCTCAACTTTATCAAGCAGCTCCTCTTTGATAAATCCTTTTACAACACTCACATCAATAGCATTTATCATCAAAATATCACTCTTTTGCTCTGCAAGATTAAAATACTCTATCTTTATCGAAGGGATTTTAAAATCAGCTTCACCGACAAAAGCAAATTTTTGACTCCACTCTCCGCTCTGTGCATTTTCGCTTAACTCTATTTTTTGTACAACATCCCCTGCAAAAATCTTTACACCCTCTATATTAAACTCAAACGGCTTTAAAGCTTCAAAATTTCCGTTTCCTTTTATAGCCACTTCTATATGATATGGCTCATGTGCTTTAACTTTCGGTTCATGTTTTTTAATTTCAATGCTAAAATTTCCGACTAGGGATTTGTCTGTCTCTTTTACATTCACCGATAGAGTTTCTAGTTTAAAATTCTCTTTTGCAAACTGCTCTTTTTGCATATTGTCTCTGCCGATAACCGTATTTTCGATGGACTCTTTGGTTGTCTGTTTCATCTGGGCTTCAAAATCAAATTTTATCTCTCCCGCAACCTTTGCAAAAGCTACAAACTCATAGATATTTACTCTTTTTCCATCGACTATATTTTGACTCTGTCTTAGATTTTTTAGAGTATATTTTTCATATTCGCCTGCCGGATTAAAAACAATCGTCACAACCTCTGCACGGTCACTAAAACTGCAAATATACTTCAAGTGTATCGGCTCATTTAGATAAGCGGTTGTTTTGTTTGAGGTCGCACTCCATGTATAAGCAGAAGCAAAAACTTCTACATGTAAAAAGATTAATATCGCTAAAAATAACCTACCAAGGTTTTTTCTCATCCACTCCCCTTTTGTTGATAAGCTCATACTGTTTTGAGCTTAGTTTTGCTTTGCCTTTATCTAGACTAACCTGATTTTCTACTTCTGTTTTTTTGCCCTTATCATCAGATCCACTGCCTCCTGCAACATCTACTTTCATATTTGAACCGCCGCCCTCTTTCTGTTTTTTGGAACTTTGCTCTTTTTTCGCCAAAGCCGACTTCTCTTTTGACTGTTGTTTCCCCGTGCTCATCTCTTTTTTCTCGCCGACACCTTTTAAATGTTGTAAATTTTCATCAGCCTCTTTGGAGTAGAGAAGCGTTAAAGATTTGATATACGCCTCTCTTGCCCTTTCAAACTCTTGAAGTCTTACCAGAGAGTTTGCGATATTATAAAAAATTATAGATTTTGTCTGTACATCATTTGATTTTACCATTTCATAATTTTGAATCGCTTTTTCATACTTGCCGCTTCTATAAAACTGTGTCGCTTTGTTGAAAAACTCCATGTTTTGACTTGCACTGACATGTACGCCAAAAAGAAGCAAAAATGCCACAGCATACTTTTTTAGCGTCGTAACACTTACTAAAAACGTGACTATCGCCAAAGCTATAAAGTAGTAAAAAAGTTCTAAATTCCTCACTATAGTCGTTTTACTCTCCGAGTCTTTTGACTTTTGAGCATCAAGCGCATCAAGAAGTTCATCAAAATCTTTTGTGTAAACTCCGCCCGTAACATCCGAGATCTCTTTTATCGCACTGTTTTCCCTACTCACTACTATATCGCCAAGCTCATCTTTTAGCAACTCGCCGCCCTCTATCCTCATAGTTCCGCCCATTGTTGAGGCAGTCATAAAGATATTTACTCTTAAGTTGTTTTTCTTTGCAAAATTTGCTTCCGCTTCATAGCCAAGCTCATCCGCTCCGTCACTAAAAAGCACTACGGTAGCTTTTTTTGAGTTTGACATTTTTCTAGCCAACTCCAACGCCGACATCACATTGCTGCCTTTTGTAATGATAAGCTTCTCATCAAGAGAGGCAAAAAGATGCAGCAGAAGCTCTTTATCTTCGGTAAGGGGAGATAGAACAATAGCATTTGTAGTAAAGCCTAAAATACCGAATCTGCTTTTTTGCTCTACATCCACCAAATTTTTGAGCATCTCTTTTGCATAAGCCAATCGTGTCGGTTTAATATCGTTTGTCTGCATGGAGTAGGATAAATCAACCCCGATTATCACATCGCTGAGTATCTGTTTTGATTCTATCGGCTCTTGCTCCATTACCGGACGAGAGAGTGCTATTATGATAAAGAGGGCACTTAACATGTAGCCATAAAAAGTGACTCTAAACTCTCTAAAATCCCTCTTTATAAAAAGCGGCAGAAGCAGAAGTAACAGCCAAAGATAGTGAGGATAAAGCAGACTCATTTTCTCGCCTCTCCATATAATAGATAGAGTAAGATTCCAAAGCCAAAATGCAGAGCCACCCAGTAGTAAAAATCTTTCAAAAGATACTCTTGGCTCTTTATCTTTGAAGATTCCGTCTCATCAATTTTGTTATACACCTCTTGAAGCTCTTTTACAGAGGTTGCGCTAAAAAACTCTCCACCGCTGTCTTGTGCAATCTGCCTTAGAAGTGCTTCGTCTGCTTCACCCTTGTTTCCTATGCCAATCGTATATATTTTTATATTTTCATTTTTTGCAAGATTTGCTGCATCTTTTGGAGAGATCTCGCCGCTGTTATGCTCGCCGTCGGTTAAGAGTATGATAATTTTCGACTTAGCTTTAGAGTGTTTAAATGCTCGTACGCTCATAGCGACGGCTTCCCCGATAGCGGTATTTTGACCTGCCATGCCATGCGTAAGGTAACCCAACATATCGCTTATAATCTCTTTTTCATAAGTTATCGGTGAGGCGATAAATGCAAAATCTCCATACAAAACGATGCCAACATTATCTTCTAGCCTCTCTTTTATAAACTTTGTTGCTATTTTTTGCGTTATTTCAAATCGACTTAAGCGTTCCCCTTCGCTTATCTCAGCATCAGCATCAAATCCTGATGCATTCATAGATCCGCTTGCATCAATCGCCAAAACTATATCTTTCCCATCACGGTTAAGCGGATTTATCTTATCAACAATGATAGGAGAAGCAAGAGCAAAGCACAAAAGCACAAAAACAGCTATCTTTAAAAGCCACTCAAGTTTTAAAAAACTCTTTTTTGCGGATAAAAAGTGCAAATGCACGAAAAATCTAGGCGTTGCCTGCTCCCGACATCTATACATGCAGTATAGTATAGGAGCTAGAAACAGTATGATAAAGGGATATTCAAAGCTAAAAATATTCATAACAAATATTTTAACTAAAAATTTGTAAATTTACCTATATTTTTCTTGACATATAAATTCTATTTGTCTATAATTCGCGTCCACAAACAGTAGGTTTGTACGTGTCTTGTTAGCTCAGCTGGTAGAGCATCTCACTTTTAATGAGGTGGCCGATGGTTCGAATCCATCACAGGACACCATTTTTTTATTTTGTGGCCCCGTCGTCTAGCGGTAAGGATCCATGGTTTTCATCCATGTTACAGGAGTTCGATTCTCCTCGGGGTCACCACTTAATAACACTCAAT
>CAIUZU010000014.1 GCA_903903705.1 uncultured Helicobacteraceae bacterium | reverse complement strand
CAAAAGCAAGAATGGCTAAATGGCTATCAAATTAGAGTTGTCAGAGGAGGCTCTTGAAGATCTTGCATTTGGTATTACAAAACACCACTAAAGAAAAAATAAACACATTTTGCTATAATACACCCCATAATTTATGAAGATAGGAAAACTAGTGATTACATTAAAAGAAGCGCTAAAATTAAGTAAAGAAGAACTAGAAAATTTTAAAAATGAGTTAAAAGCGAAAATAAAAGCAAATGCAGATTTAAACGCTTATATAGATGTTCACAATATGGGCGAAGGCGTACCTATAGCCATAAAAGACAATATTCAAGTTGAAAATTGGTCTATCACATCAGGCTCAAACATACTTCAAGGTTATATCGCTCCTTACAATGCTACCGTTATAGAAAAGATGTTAGATGCAGGGCTTAGTCCGTTTGGGCGAACAAATATGGATGAGTTTGCCATGGGAAGCACGACGGAGTCAAGCTTTTACGGCAAAACTTTAAATCCTCACAACAAAGACTGCGTTCCGGGTGGAAGCTCAGGCGGAAGTGCGGCGGCAGTTGCGGCGGGTCTGGCTATTGCTGCACTTGGAAGCGATACTGGCGGAAGTATCCGCCAACCAGCTTCATTTTGCGGAATTGTCGGGATGAAACCGACTTACGGCAGAGTTAGCCGTTACGGTTTGGGAGCTTATGCTTCTTCACTTGACCAGATAGGACCGATGACGCAAAACGTTGAAGATGCGGCGATTTTGTATGACATTATCAGCGGACATGATGAAAAAGATTCTACATGTGCAAACAAAAACGACAAAGTATGTGACAAACTAAACCCAGATCGCAAACTAAAAATAGCCGTTTTGCCAAAGCATATCCAAAACGCAAGCGATGACGTAAAAAAAGCTTATGAGTTAGCAATAACCGCTCTAAAAAATGCGGGACATGAGATAGTAGAAGCTGAGTTAATGGACGCAAAGTATGATATCTCCGCTTACTACATTACGGCAACGGCAGAAGCTACGACAAACTTAGCTCGCTATGACGGTATCCGCTACGGAAACAGAGTTATCGGAAAAGACCTAAACGACACATTTATCCAAACAAGAAGCCAAGGTTTCGGCGATGAAGTAAAACGCCGTATCTTGCTTGGAAACTTCGTTCTCTCAAGCGGATACTATGAAGCTTACTACGTAAAAGCGCAAAAAACAAGACACCTCATAAAAGACCAATACTCTAAAATCTTTGAAAACGTAGATCTTATACTCTCGCCTGTTGCACCGACAACCGCAAACAAATTTGGAGAACTTTCAACCCCGATGGAGATGTACTTAAGCGACCTTTACACCATCAGCGTAAACCTTGCAGGGCTTCCTGCCATCTCTGTTCCTGTTTCAAAAAGCTCTGAGGGAATGCCGATAGGTCTTCAGCTAATCGCAAACGCTTATGAAGAGCAGACACTGTTTGATGGGGCGCTTAGTTTGGAGAGAGCGATAAATTATAGTAAGTAATTATACTAATTGCTGCATACATTCCCATCATCTTAGATGGGAATAAATACTTAAACCATCATAATCTACAACACACAATATACAAACTTAAATCCAAAAATGGTACAATCAACTCAACATATTTTTCAATTTTTAAGCTAAATTTTGAGAAAAACAAGAGGATATAAATATGCAAAAAAGTTTCAAAATGCTAAATATAAAGTGCGGCGGATGTGCAAACACTATAAAAGAGTCTCTAAAAGATGAGTTTGGCGAAGTAGATGTGGACTTAATGCAAGAGCCAAGAGTCGTTACTCTTGAGATAAAAGATGAAGAAGCAGAGTTGAATTTTCGCAAAAAGATGAGATCTCTAGGCTATCCGATGGAGGATGAAGATTTGGGAACATTCGCAAAAAGCGGACTAAAAGCTAAAAGTTTTATCTCATGTGCCATAGGAAAAATAAATTAGACTTTAATATCATTTGTTGGAAAAGAGTACGGCAACATAACTATAAAAACCCGCTTTACCTCTTTTTAACCACAAAAAAGCTACAATTCCGAGAATTTTATTGAAACATAAAAACTTTTACCCCTTAAAAGGACTATCATGAAAATTCGTAAACGCGCCCTGACATTTGAAGATGTGCTGCTTGTACCTCAATACTCTGAAGTATTGCCAAAAGAGGTCTCTTTAGAGAGTAAATTAACTCGCAATATTTCACTTAAAATTCCTATGGTTTCAGCTGCTATGGACACTGTAACCGAATATCGTGCCGCTATTGCTATGGCAAGACTTGGCGGAATTGGAATTATTCATAAAAACATGGATATAGAGGCTCAATGCAAACAAGTTAAAAAAGTGAAAAAGAGTGAAAGCGGTGTAATTATAGATCCGATTTATGTTCTTCCGGATGCAACTTTAGCTGATGCGAGTGATCTTATGAATGAGTTTAAAATCTCCGGCGTTCCCGTTATTGATGCCCATAACAAGCTCTTAGGAATTCTTACAAATCGTGACATGAGATTTCAAAAAGATATGAGTAAACGTGCAGATGAAGTAATGACCAAAATGCCTCTTATTACTGCAAAAAAAGGCATCTCTTTAGACGATGCAGCTGACATTATGCACCAAAACAAGATAGAAAAACTCCCTATCATTGATGATGAGGGCTACTTAAAAGGTCTTGTTACTATAAAAGATATCAAAAAACGCATCGAGTATCCAAACTCAAACAAGGATGCTTTTGGCAGACTTATCGTTGGTGCTGCTATCGGTGTTGGACAACTTGACCGTGCAAGAGCTTTAGTAAATGCGGGGTGTGATGTTTTAGTTTTAGATTCTGCACATGGACACTCAAAAGGTATTCTTGATACTGTTAGAGAGATTAAAAAAACTTTAACGGTAGATATAATTGCCGGAAATATAGCAACAGCCGAAGCGGTTGAAGCGCTAATTGAAGCTGGAGCGGATGGTGTAAAAGTAGGAATTGGACCAGGATCAATATGTACTACTCGTATTATTGCCGGTGTCGGTGTTCCTCAAATCTCTGCTATTGCCGAATGTGCCGATGCTGCACGCAAACATGGCGTTCCTGTTATAGCTGATGGAGGGATTAAATACTCCGGTGATATCGCAAAAGCTTTAGCAGTCGGTGCTTCATGTATCATGGCAGGTTCACTTTTAGCAGGAACGGAAGAATCACCCGGTGAAACTATCATGTTTCAAGGTCGCCAATACAAATCATACCGTGGAATGGGAAGTATCGGTGCAATGCAAAAAGGGTCAAACGATAGATATTTCCAAGAAGGAACGGCAGCAGATAAACTCGTGCCTGAGGGGATTGAGGGACGAGTTCCGTTTCGTGGAAGCATAGCAGGAATAGTTCATCAAATGATGGGCGGACTTCGTTCATCAATGGGTTACTGCGGAAGCAAAGACATTCCGACATTTTGGGAAAAAGCTGAGTTTGTTGAGATAACAAGTGCCGGACTTAAGGAGAGTCATGTACACGATGTTATCATCACACAAGAAGCACCTAACTACCACATTTAACACTATTTTTGCATGGCAGTATTGCCATGCAAAAAAATCTTTTT
>CAIUZU010000013.1 GCA_903903705.1 uncultured Helicobacteraceae bacterium | reverse complement strand
TTCAAGGGATAGAGTGCTTTTTTCTCTCTCCTTCGCGTTCTGAGAGAGCAAAAAATGCAGCTGCAGCAGAGAACTCTGCAGATATGAGTGATATGAATATGTATGGAAAAGACAGCTATCTCAATCTTTTAAATCATCATAACATATTGGCGTCAAATAAACTAGCGATTGATCTCCAAAGAGGGATGCTTGGCGAAGTAAATAAAAAATATAAAGATGTAAATGATAACGGAGTAAAAGAAGGACCTTTTTGGGTTTTAGTCGGAGCGCAGATGCCATCAGTCCTTGTTGAAGTAGGTTTTCTCTCTCACCCACAAGAGGGTAAAAGACTTGGAGAAGATCCATACAGAAAAACCTTGGCAAAAGGTTTGGCTGATGGGATAGAGAGATATTTTGCTAATTGCAAATAATCGTACAAAAAAAACTTAAGCCTCTTTTTTATACTCAAGATCTCCTGCAGTTGCCTCTTTTTCATTTATAATTTTTTCTATCTGCTGTTTGACTAAATCATATCTATACTGCTCTTTGAATCCGATAATACGTCCACCTGCCGCATTTGGATGACCTCCGCCGCCTGTCCACTCTTTGGAGATTAGCGCAACATTTACACCGTTGTTTGCTCTTAAGCTAAGCGTGCCTCGGTAGCTTACGTCAACTATAAAATCATACTCAGGGTATGTCAGTAAAAAGCCGTTTCCTACAATAGAGGTATTTCCGACACCATAGCTTAAAAACCCTCTGTATCCCTTATAGTAGATTGTTTTATCGCGTCTTGCTTCACCGAGCAGTGAGACGATAAATTTTGTACTTAGATTATCAATAGTATCATTCACATCTATCTTAAAAAAGCTTTTCTTCAACATATGAATAGAATCATCTAAAACGATTGGAGCATCTGTTTTGTCGATATATTTTGTTGCTTCATGTAGAAGTGATATTTTATAGTTGTTATCAGCTTTAGGAAACATAATTTTATTTAGTTCTCTTGCTTCAGAGATAAGACGCATACAAACTTTCCCGTACTCAAAATTTTCTCTCTCCTGCATCTTCCACAAATCAACCGCATTTACTATATTTACGAACTTCTCCATCCACTCAGGTTCATTAAGTTCAAAGTGTTCTCTTGCATAATCATAAGTAATTTTAGTAGCACATCTTTGCGTATCTAAAAAGTACCACTCATATTTTTGCGCACTGTCTTCACCGGTTCCGTGGTGGTCTAGCAGCAACAGCGTAATATCTTTTTTGTTCTCATTCATCTTAAGAACCTCTGTATTTAGCCATCGTGACTCATCGGCTGTCAGGTTTAAATCAGTTATTAAAATAGTTGCACTTTTATTGTCATTGGAGATATTTTGCAAAATTAGTTCTAGCGTTTGTTTTACTTCTGCACCGTAATTTGCATTATAGTTTAAGAGTGAGTAGGGCGTATATTTCATAATCAGTTGGCAACTATAGCCGTCTAAATCAGTGTGTGAGAGATGGTGAACTGTTTTATTGTTCATTTTTTTCCTTGGGTTGAGTTTTATTTTTTATTTATTGAGATTGAGCCCATTACTTCAAAAGTGGCACTTGAATCTATCTCTGCATGTGAGAGTGTAACGACATCAAGAGAGAACCTCTCAAATATCTCAGCCACACCTCTGCGAAGCTGCGGATCTACGATAATAACAACAGGAGAGATTCCTTTTTGCAGCAGTTCTGCGGCTTTGGCACTTGTAGCTTGAACTAAAGCATTGATTTCACCCACATTAAGAGCCAGAGTTCTTGCCCCATCACGCTCTTTTGATTTTTCAAGCATTAACTGCTCCGATGAAGTATCAAAAGTAAGTAGTCTTATAACTCCGTCTTCTCCTGAATACATTTGAGTAATAATACGCGAGAGTTTAGCACGAACCTGTTCTGTAATGATGTCTACATTTTTAGTATACTCTGCAATATCTGCAATCGTCTCTAGTATGGTCAGCATATCTTTAAGAGGTATTTTTTCATGTAAAAGAGCTTTGAGAATTCTCTGAATAAGCCCGATAGAAGCAACTTTTTGAACATCTTCAATGATAACAGGGAAATCATTTTTAATCTTGGAAATAAGTGTTTGAACTTCTTGACGAGTGAGAAGATCTTCGGCATTTTTCTTCACAAGCTCGCTCATGTGCGTAGAGATAACAGTAGCAGGATCTACAACCGTATAACCGTTTATGATTGCATCTTCTTTAAGTTCCGGAGATATCCAAAGAGCGTCAAGTCCAAATGCAGGCTCTTTTGTCGGTTCGCCTTTGATATCGCCTGTTGCCATGCCGCTATCCATTGCTAAAAATTTATCAGGCATGATTTTACCTTCGCCAATGGAGATTCCTTTGAGAAGAATCTGGTACTGCTGAGGCTGTAAATGGAGGTTGTCTCTGATACGAACCTGAGGCATTAAAAAACCAAAGTCAGATGCTATTTTTCTTCTCATCGAGCGGATTCTCTCCAGCAAATCTCCGCCTTGCGCACTGTCCGCCAAACGGATAAGCTGATAACCGAGTGTGAGTTCAAGCATTTCAACTTTTAAGATATCTGCCAGTGCATTCTCTTCATCTTTTGCTATCTCTTCCTGAGTCTTTGCAGGTCTTGTAGCGGCAGCTTTCTCTTTTGCTTGGAACTCTTTTTCTTTTGGTGTTAAAAGCCCTTCAACATTAAGTATAGTCAATTCGCCTTTTTCATACTTATAGAGAGACCAGCCAAGAAGTGCAAACATAATCCCGACAAAGCCCATTGAAAGAGTCGGAAGCCCCGGAACCATAGCAAATAGAAGCATGATAAATCCGACAATCATCATGATTTTCGCATTTCCCATCATCTGGTTGATAGCACCCTCTGCGAAGTTGTCGCCCTCGCCGGATGAGCGGGTAATCATAATACCGGTTGCGGTAGAGATGATTAGCGCAGGAATTTGTCCAACAAGTCCGTCACCTATGGTTAGAAGTGTAAATGTTGAAGCACTGTCACCAACGCTCATTTTATGTTGAAAAACACCTATAAGAAATCCGCCGATGATATTGATAAGCGTGATGATAATACCGGCAACAGCATCACCTTTGACAAACTTACTAGATCCGTCCATCGCTCCGTAAAAATTGGCATCTTGTAAAATTGCAGCTCTTCTTTTTTTAGCTTCTGCATCATCAATAAGTCCGGCATTAAGATCTGCATCAACTGCCATCTGTTTTCCGGGCATTGAGTCAAGCGTAAAACGAGCAGCAACCTCTGCAACCCTTGTAGAACCTTTTGTTATAACCATAAAGTTTACAAGAACTAAGATACAAAAAACTATGATTCCTATTACAAAGTTTCCGCCGACGACAAACGCCCCAAAGCTTGTAATTATGTCACTTACGGCTTCAGGTCCTTCATGTCCGTGACTTAAAATCATCCTCGTAGTTGCAATATTTAATGCCAGCCTAAAGAGCGTTATAATAAGTATAAGTGTAGGAAAAGTGGATAAGTCGGTCGGTTTTGGAACATAAAGAGAGATAAGCAAAATCAAAACAGAAATGGCAATAGAGACCGTCAACATTACATCGAGCAGGGCGGATGGGAGCGGAACAATGATAATGGCTAAAATCGCCATTACAAAAATGACTACACTTAAATCTTTTTGTGCTAGTAAAAAGTTTAATGTTGTGCCGATTTGCTGTCTTGTTGTGAGTTTTTTTGCCAAATCTTTACTCTAATATATCTGCTAAAGTTAAATCTGCTAAAAAAGAGTCTATCTTTCCCTGTAATTTATTTAAAAAAGGCCATAGTGAGCATAAAGGTGCTTTGCCTGAGGGGCAAGAATACATTGAAGGCGCACAGTCAAAAACTGCAGGTGCTTTTCCCTCAACAGAGGACATAACATGAAGCATATTTATATCTTTAGGTTCTAAAAGAAGTGTAAAACCGCCATTGACGCCTTTGTATGATTTTAAGATGCCCTGTTTCGCTAATGCTTGTAAAATTTTTGCCAAAAAACTTTTTGGTATCGAGAGCTGATTTGATAGAGTTTCACTATCTATCGCTGAGGAGCTCTTTGATAAAACTATAAGAGAAAGTATTGCATATTCACTGGCACGAGTTATTAACATATTGATTACTTTTATTTATTTTTTGTTGATTATATCAAAAGAAGTTGAAATAAAAGAATAAATAAGATATCATTTCGCCTCAACTTTATGCACATTGTGTGACTGTTAGATTAAATATACCATTTGGAGGCTATTATGGCTTTAGATTCGGCTAAAAAACAAGAAATTGTTGCAAAATATCGTCGCACTGAAAACGACACTGGTTCATGTGAAGTTCAAATTGCACTACTAAGTGAGAGAATTTCTCAACTTACTGAGCATTTAAAAATATTCAAAAAAGATCACGCTTCAAGACTTGGTCTTTTAAAATTAGTAGGACAACGCCGTCGTCTTATGAAATACTTTAAAAGAACAGATAGAGATGCTTATCTTAAACTTATAACAGATTTGAGTATTAGAGATAATATCTAAATTAGTTTTAGTAACGCATATATTGCGTTACTAAAGTATTTCTCATAGTTATAAAAATATTTCCACGGCTCTTCTTAAATCATCCTCTGTATCTATTCCAAACCCTGTACTTGCAACTTTAACCATGCTTATCTTTTTTTGATGATAGATTGCACGAAGCTGTTCTAGTTTTTCAAT
>CAIUZU010000012.1 GCA_903903705.1 uncultured Helicobacteraceae bacterium | reverse complement strand
TATCTCTTTTGTAAAGACACTCTTTTTTCTTGGGTTTATATAGCTATATCTCATTCGCCTCTGCCTTTGCCAAATCGCATAATGAGATTGCCAGATCTATCTTTCTTATATAGACGCTTAAAAACATCTCCTCTTCCAAATAGTTTTTAAGATCAGGACTTACTCCGACACCATCAGCTATATATATGGTCTCTATAAAATTACTGTCATATTTTGAATCTTTGTAAAAAGTATTTAGCGAACTCTGTATCAATGAAAATCTCTGATAATCTTCATTAAATCCGTCATTTGGAACATCAACGACTTTAACTACTATAGGTTTTACCTCTTGTTCTTCAGAAAACTCATCAATCGTGTCTCCCTCATCAAGCTCCTCAATATTTGCAAAATCGTCAAAAACCATAGAATCATCTTCCAAACTCACATCTTCTAAATCAATCCCTTCCATTTCAAAAGAGAGATCATCATATGCGGGTGAATCTATCATGAGGTTATCATCTTCTTTGTGATTATCCATATCTAGATACTTAGCATAGAGAAGTCTTGAATTCTCAAAAACAGTAAAAGAGAGATAATTGTCCTCAACCAAAACAAACATTGATAGAGTATTGTCTATCTTGTCTTTAAAGAAATTTGCCAATATAACAAAAGGTGAAAAGATAAAATCAATGCCGACATTTTTATATTCAAGCTTTATTGCCGTTAAATCATATTCTGACGTATAATATGCCCAATCCTTAGAAAAACATCTATATTCAGAAGAATTAATATCACAAAACTTTTTCATCTCACTTACCGTACATGTCGGAATTGCACCTTGATGTCTAGATTTGTCCAAAATTGAAATATAGAAAAACGGAGACTCTTTCACATACGTTTGTATGAATTCATACATTTTAGAATTCATAACTGTAGTATCGAAACTTTTACGAACACTCTGCTCTACTTCTTTCTTTGAGCACACCTCAACATATATAGTTGTCTGTAAATTCTCAATAATAATATTTATAAAAACTTTTGTATACAAAGCCTCTAAAAACTTAGTTATCATAACTTACTTACCCCGCAAAGAGGATGAGCCGTATTGTAATTTTTTTGTTTCAATGCACTACCCAATTTTGTATATATTTGTGTCGTCGCCATAGACGAATGTCCCAATAACTCACTTACATCGGCAATCGGAGCACTTCCGTTTAATAACTGCGATGCATAAGAGTGACGAAGTTGATGAGGAGTGACTTTAAGCCCTACTCTTCCAAAGACTTTTATAATAATATATCTTAGACTGTTTTGACTTAATCTTTCGCCATTTTTCTCAAAAAGAAATTTTTTTTCTCTAGAAATAGTTAAATATTCATCTAATAATTTTTTTGTTTGTGCCAAAAGTGGAATATCTCTCTGTTTATTACCTTTTCCGATAACCCTAACCCATTCCTCAGATATATCGCTTATCTCTAGCGAAGAGAGCTCCGATATCCTTAAACCCAATGTATAAAAAAGTGTTACAACCAATTTTTCAAGAGGCTCACCCTGCGACAATGCTTCAAGTATATGTTCATGAGATATTGGTTTTGGCAAAGTCTTGGCAACTTTTACACTCTCATCCGCTTTTAATATTACAGTTATGCCGTTTTCACATAGATACTCCGAAAACGAACGAATTGCACTCAGTTTTTTACTGATTGTTTTTGGATTGAGCGAAGATATTTTTATACGATAAGGCATAAGGTTAAAAAGGAAATGTTTCTCTTCTTGAACTATCTCTATATGCAAAAACGCCTCTTTCAAAGACTCAGCATAACTCTTAATCGTCAAATCCGAGTAGCCTCTGCTCTGCTCTAGATAGAGTAAAAACTCTTTTATTTTAACTTCTATCAACTTTTTCATGCTTTAGTAATTCGCTCTTAACTAAACTTTTTGCCTCTTTCATATCCAAAGAGGTAACATCTATAGGTAATGTAGCGTAGTATTTTAATGTGCCAAATGGCTTTGGAATTATAAACTTGTCCCAACTGCTTAATTGCCAAAATTTTGTAGGTTTCATCTCAACCAATACTATTTTAGCCTTAGTTTTTTGTGCCATTGCTATTATGCCATCCGCAACTTCATGCCTTGGACCTTTTGGACCATCAGGCGTAATTCCTATATCATATCCATCTTTTAAAGCTCTTATTCCCTGCATTAAAACTCTAGCCGCATTTCGATTTGTTGAACCCTCTATCGTGTCCAATCCAAAATATTTTATGGTTTTAGAAATCAACATTCCGTCAAAATGGCTTGATATCAGAACTTTTGCATGTGGAGTTTTTCTATATTTAGAGTAGAGGTATGGAAGCATTAAAAGCTCACCATGCCAGCATGCAAAGATGATAGGCTCATCCCCAACATTTTGGGGAGAGTGAAACTCTTTTTTGTTTGTTAAGTAAATCAGCCTGATTAATATCGATGCTATAAAAGGTACCGCAAAGAGTGCTAAGGCACGAAAAAACTTCTTAGCCAACTATCTCTCCGGTTAAGATAGTTCTGCCTATTTGAGTGATTTTAACATCTCTAAATTGACCTAAAAGCTCGTCAGAACCCTTAACTTTTATAACCAGATTATTATCGCTTCTGCCACTGACAAAATAGCCCTGATTTAAATCCTCAAAATAGACGTTATAAATTTTGTCCAAATGCGTTAGATTTTTTTCATCTAAGATCTCGGTATGAAGATTTTGAAGCGTTGTAAGCCTAAATGAAGCGATATCCTCATCAACCACATTTGTAAAATGTTCAGCTTCTGTCTCCGGACGAGGTGAATATTTAAACGAAAATATCTGATCAAACTTAACTCTTCTCACAACATCAAGCGTATCTAGAAAATCTTCATCGCTCTCACCTGGAAATGCGACGATTATATCCGTAGATAAACTAACGTCGGGACATATATTTTTGAGTTTTTCAACTCGGTTTAAAAACCACTCTTTCGTATATCCCCTCTTCATATCTTTTAGCACTTTGTCAGATCCGCTTTGAAGCGGAATATGCATCGATTTGCAGATTTTAGGATTTTTTGCAAACTCTTCTAT
>CAIUZU010000011.1 GCA_903903705.1 uncultured Helicobacteraceae bacterium | reverse complement strand
TGCTCAAAAAATTATTACGGCATTTCATGATGCAGAAGAGGCATCACTCGAACTCTTTGCAATACTAGATAGCATGGCAAAGGAGATAAAATAGTTAAGAGTTTTAAATAGGTGTTGGTCGCTTAATATTTTTTTTGATAAAATAGTACAAACTTAATTTTGGAGAGCGGCATGAACGAAAAAGGCGGCATGGTTAAGCTTTGTGGAGAAGTGCATGGAGTTTGAAGAGTTTGACATAGTTTTGTGTAGAACTCAAATTGCCGAGCTTCGCAAATATACCAAATCCATGACCGTTTTAGTCGCTGAGGATTATCCTGTTTTGCAAAAGAGTTTAGAAAATATTTTTTCTTCTCTCTTTTTAGAAGTTGCCGTGGCAAGTGACGGTGTAGAAGCTTTACAACTCTACAAAAACAAAACGGCAGACAAGAAGAGTTACGATATCGTATTTAGTGACATTGCTATGCCCAATATGGATGGCGTAAAGCTGACAAAACGTATAAAAGAGATAAATCCTAACCAGATTATTATCATTTTTTCCGCTCATCAGGATTCAAACTATCTTTTAGAGCTTATAAACCTAGATGTAAGACGCTTTATCCTTAAACCCATCTCGCTTAAAAATCTCTTAGATGAGCTTCTCTTGACTTGCAGAGCAATTTATGATGAAAAAAATCTCTCAAATATTATCATGCTTGATAAAAACATCTCATATCATAAAAATGAGAGAAAACTTTTTATAAATGAATCTCAGAGTAGACTCTCAAGCAATGAAGAGCTTATTTTAGAGCTTTTTATCCGCAACATCAACCAAACGGTATCTAATGAGGAGATCACAAACTATCTTTATCTAAACGGTATAGATATAGAGAGTGACAATGTGAGAAAAACAGTCTATAAACTAAGAAAAAAACTCCCAGAGAGTCTCATCCAAAATACACACTCCATCGGTTACAGCATTAAAACTATAGCTTTTTAAAAAAATTTCTATTTTTTTATCAAAGTGCGACAATTCCGTGACATTTGACATGTAAACTTCTTTTATGAAAAGTATCGGGTTTTATCCGATTTTTTAATGGAGAAGAAATGAGAGTAGAGAAGTTGAATCTTTTGGAAAAACAAAAAGAGAGTATCATTTGTGCCTGCAACCGATGAAAATAAAATGGTTTGTCAGCTTGATGATGTAACAAAAGAGAGTGAAGCAAAAGCAACCCAGATATTTGATATTATCGACGATGCAAGCAGTGTTATGATTTTAGTTCAATTTAAAAGCTGAAACGTTTTGGAGAGTAAAGAAATGGATTTAAACCTTATAAAAGAGATTCGCGTTTACGGAAGCTCTATAAATGTTTTGTATGTAGAGGATGAGAGCGGCGTAAGAGAGCAGGTGCTTAAACTTTTGCAAAAACTTTTTCATTGCGTAGATAGTGCGGTTGACGGCGTGGATGCTCTGGTGCAGTATAGACGCAAACACTATGATCTTGTCATAACGGATCTAAAAATGCCAAAAATGGGCGGAACTGAGCTTTGTACAAATATCATATCTACAAACAAAGAGCAGCATATCATTGTAACTTCAGCACATAAAGAGAGTGAAGAGCTTTTGGAGCTAATCAACATCGGGATTATGGCGTTTGTGATTAAACCTATAGATATCACTATACTTTTGAAAAAACTCTATACGATTACTCGAAATATCTATGCAAACAAGATGATGAAGTATCATTATGACGAGATGAAAAAGCAGATAAGCGATGACTTGCAAATATCAGAGGAGCAGGAGCTTGGCAACATTGATCCGCTAACTTCTCTATATAACTATAAATATTTTGCCGAGTGCATAGATGATCCAAAAAGTTCGCAGTGTGCTATTTTGGTAAGTATCAATGACCTAAAACTTATGAGCAACTACTACTCGAGTGTACATAAAAATCATCTTCTTTATCAAGTTGCCCACATGTTAAAAAATGAGGCGGTGCGTTATGAGTGTGATATCTTTCGCATATCTGACGATGAGTTTGTTCTGCTTAAAAAAGATGTGGAATGCAGCTGTGAGAGTCTGGAGCGGGAGGCTCAACATCTTTACAAAGCGATAGAGAAGAGAAGATTTAAAATCGTAGGAGTGGAGGGAGTTTGCATAAATGTAACGCTTGGTATTGCGCAGAGTAAAACAAGACTTACGGAGTCTCTGCATAAAGCACTTTTCTTCGCAAAAAAACATGGTTTAAAGCATGCATCGTTTCAAAATATTCCTGATGATACAGAGGGTCTTAAAAAAATTATAGAGGTGAAAAAGATGCTTCAAAACAGCATCGAGCAAAACTTGATAACGCCTGTTTATCAGCCCATCGTTATGCGTGATGAGAGCATAAAGTATGAAGTTTTGATGCGTATGAGGGATGAGAGAGACGAGGGCACTCTTCTAGCTCCGGCACTCTTTTTAGAAGTTGCCAAAAAACATAGTTACTATAATGAGATCTCGCAAATGGTAATTTTTAAAGCACTTGATTATCTTAGTTTGAGAGGAGAGACACTCTCTTTAAATATCTCTTATGCAGATATTAAAAATATAGAGCTTTATAAACTTTTAAAAGTTTTGGATTTAGTCGATAGCGGAGCAGAAGCAAAGCTAATCGTAGC
>CAIUZU010000010.1 GCA_903903705.1 uncultured Helicobacteraceae bacterium | reverse complement strand
CTGTAAACCCAGGCAATCAACCGGTATGGGTGAACACAAGCAACTGTAAAGCATGTGACATTTGTGTATCAGTGTGCCCTTCGGGTGTTTTGGGAATGGTGTATGAAGTTACTTCTACACTTGGAGCGATGATTTCAGTTCAGCATCCAGAGGCTTGTATTGGCTGTATGGAGTGTGAACTCTCATGTCCTGATTTTGCTATATATGTAGCAGATAAACAAGATTTTAAATTTGCAAAATTGACTGATGAATCAAAAGTGCGTCAGGCTGCAGTTATTGCAAATAATTATATGTCACTTAGTGAAAAAGGAGTTAAATAATGGCAAGAGAAGTAATCGGAAACGGTAATGAGCTAGCTGCAGAAGCTGCTATTGATGCCGGTGCTAGATTTTTTAGTGGTTATCCAATCACTCCATCATCTGAAGTAATGCACGTTGCATCTGACCTTTTACCTGAGGTTGGCGGAAAATTTATTCAAATGGAAGATGAGATAGCAGGCATTTGTGCGGCTCTTGGTGCTTCAATGAGCGGTATAAAATCTTTTACTGCAACTTCAGGACCGGGAATTTCACTTAAAGCTGAGCAAATCGGTCTTGGTTTTATTGCAGAGATTCCTTTGGTTATTGTAAACGTTATGCGTGGGGGTCCATCGACTGGTCTTCCGACTCGTGTTTCTCAAGCAGATATCGGTCAAGCACAATATCCAACTCATGGAGATTATGCTTCTATCACTTTATGTGCAGGTAGTTTAACTGAGTGTTATACACAAACTGTTCGTGCATTTAACTTGGCTGAGAAGTACATGTCGCCGGTATTTATACTTTTAGATGAAACAATCGGTCATATGCACGGTAAAGCTGTTCTTCCTGATCTTGAAGAAGTTGAAGCTAGCATAGTTCATCGTGCAACTTTTGACGGTGCACCGGCTGATTATAAACCGTACGATGTTCCTATGAATAAACCTGCTGTATTAAACCCGATGTTCAAAGGTTATAAGTACCATATTACAGGGCTTCACCACGGACATGAAGGTTTCCCTACGGAAGATGCTATTCAATGTGAATTTAATATCGAGAGACTTGTAGGTAAAATCAATACAGTCGCAGCAGAGAATGACGGGTTAGATGACTTACCTGATTATGAAGAGTATATGTTAGATGATGCAGAAGTTTGTATTATAGCTTACGGTTCAATCGGTCTTGGAGCTTATGAAGCAGTAAATAAACTTCGTGAGCAAGGTATCAAAGCAGGTATGTTTAGACCAATATTACTTTGGCCGTCTCCTGCAAAAAGAATAGCCCAAATCGGTGCAAAATTTAAAGATAAAATCTTTATTACAGAGCTAAACATGGGTCAATACTCTAAAGAGATTGAGAGAATTATCAAAAGAAATGATTTTACTACACTACTTAAAGCAAACGGTCGCCCGATAGCACCTGCTGAGATGGTAGCAAAAGTTAAGGAGATGATGTAATGGCATTCAATTATGATAAATATTTACGCGTAAATAAGATGCCGACACTTTGGTGTTGGGGTTGTGGTGATGGTGTTATCTTAAAATCGACTATTCGTGCTATTGAAAAGATGGGCTGGGATATGGATACAGAAGTTTGTGTCGTATCAGGTATCGGTTGTTCAGGTCGTTTCAGTTCATATGTAAACTGTAATACAGTTCATACTACTCACGGTCGTACTATGGCTTATGCTACAGGAATTAAACTTGCAAATCCGCATATCAACGTAATCGTTGTAGCAGGTGATGGCGACTCTCTTGCAATCGGTGGTAATCATACGATTCATGCATGTCGTAGAAATATTAACCTTAATTTTATTCTTATTAATAACTTTATTTATGGTCTTACAAATTCACAGATTTCTCCTACAACTCCTCAGGGTATGTGGTGTGTATCTGCACAAAATGGTAACATTGACCCGACTTTCAATGCTGCAAACTTGGCTATTGGAGCAGGGGCTACATTTGTTGCGCGTGAAACTGTAAATGATCCTAAAAAACTTGAAAAGATGTTAGTTAAAGGTTTTGAGCACAAAGGCTATAGTTTTATGGAAGTGCTTTCTAACTGCCATATTAATCTTGGACGTAAAAACAAGATGGCAAGTGCAATGGAAAATCTTAGCTGGATCGATAGCATTACTGTATCAAAGAAAAAATGGGATGAACTTCCACCTGAAGAGCAGATGAATAAACTCGCAACTGGTATTTTAAGAGAAGTTGTACAACCGGAATACACTGACATGTATGAAGAGGTAATTAAAGCTGCTCAAGGCAAGCGTGGTAAAATCACACAAGCTGATTTTGCGAAAAAGATATAGGAGCCTGATATGAGAAGTTCTTTAAGATTTACCGGTGTTGGCGGTCAAGGTGTTTTGCTTGCGGGCGAAATTATGGCTGCATGTAAGATTGAAAATGGTGGAAATGGTTTAAAAACTGCGACTTATACATCCCAAGTTCGTGGTGGTCCAACGGTTGTTGACATTACGTTGGATGATGATGAAATTCGTTATCCATACGCAAATGAAGGTGAAATTGATTTTATGCTTTCAGTTGCAAATGTAAGCTACAATCAGTTTAAAAGCGGTGTTAAACCGGGTGGAACAATAGTTGTTGATCCAAATCTTGTTCATCCGACTGAAGAAGATCGTAAAAAATGGATTATCCATGAGATACCGATTATTACGATTGCAAAAGAAGAGGTCGGTAATGTTATTACACAGTCTGTTGTAGCATTGGCGATTACAAATACAATGACAAATGTGCTTGATAAGCAGTCTTTAATAAATACAATGCTATCAAAAGTACCTGAAAAAGTTCATGCCGCAAATAAAAAAGCTTATGAACTTGGCGAAAAATATGCTAAAGAAGCTATGGCTAAATAGTCTTAGTTTTTCAGGAGCAACCTGTAAAAAGGTTGCTCTTTTTTTAAACATATAATTAATACTAAATAATATCCATAATATTATAAAATATCAAACTCTAATGCTTTCCCAAAAGAATTCTACATGTTTTTCAAATTGAGTAGACAAATTTGTGGTAGAGCCACCATCAAACCTCAAAAGCGTAATCTGAAGTCTGATATAGAAGAGGGTGGATAAAAACTCATAAGCGACCATCATAGGATCTGCAGAACGAATCAGAGAGTTTTGCATCATTATAAAAAATGCTTCAGATAAAATCTTTATATTTTCATTATGAAATTCATTCATAAACTGCTCTCTAAGCTCTCTATTTTGAAAAAGCTCTATCATGAGCAGTCTAAACATATTTTCGTTGTTTTTATCAAATGTAAGAAGTTTATACTGCATTGCAAACTTCTGCAAAAATGCCTTTCCTTTTAACGCTGACTCTTTTATATCGCCATCGTTTTGAGAGAAGGGTGTCGTAAAAATCTCTTTTGCAACGCACAAAAATATCTCCTCTTTGTTTTTAAAATGATTATATAAAGCACTCTCTCTAATTCCTACTTCCGAAGCTATTTTTCTCACGCTTGTAGCTTTAAATCCATATTCTGAGAAGAGGGCTGATGAGACTTTTAGTATCTTTTGTTTAGTACCTGTTGTTTTTTTGTTTGTCGTATTTTCGGGCATGTGTCAACCTTTTTATTATATGAACAAATGTTAATGTCCGTAGAATTATAAATGAACAGTTGTTAATTTAAGCTTATACAAAAAGAACATTTGTTCATATAATATTTATGTTAGCAAGCCTATATGTGAACAGTTGTTCTTTTGTT
>CAIUZU010000009.1 GCA_903903705.1 uncultured Helicobacteraceae bacterium | reverse complement strand
TGCGATAATAGTTTTACCGCCGCCTGTTGGAACTTGTATCAATGTGGATTTATCACTATTGATAGTTTGGTTTATGATATCTTGCTGATAATCTCTTAAATCAATTTTTGGCATAGCTATACAATCCATTCTTAAAAATAACTTTTAGTACTTTTAATTCAATTTAACTGAATTATATTAGTTTTTAAATTAAGATTATACATGCTTAGAAAATTCACAACCTTTCTTCCGTCCATTTCATTTTTAATAAGCGGGTTAGAATTTCACTTTTTACCCTATTATTCCAAAAATTTCTTTAACGCCAAAGAGAGTTCATAATCACTCAAATTTTCCTTATCAGTTTTGGAAAAGATAGATATTAAGATGATTTTGTTTTCAAGTTGTTGATAGATTATGATTCTAAAACCACCGCTCTTACCTGTCGAGATGGATGAATTTTTGACTCTTTTTTTAAAAAGATTAAATCCCAGATGAACTCCAAAATCTTTTGAATACTCTATCTCATCAATAGCCTCTTTCAAATCTGATTTTAAAAGTTTAAATTTTTTTGATAATGGCTTTGACTCTTTTAAAAAGTTGTCGCTATACTCAATTATCAAGCTCACTCCAAAGTTTTTCTATGGGTTGGACTCTGCCTGATTTTACATCTTCGAGTCCTGCTTGAATCGATTTTATCATCTCATTTGCTTCTACTAACTTCAAAGCTTCTGCCATTTTTTCATACTCATCTTTAGAAACAAGTACCGCTTCGACTTTGTTGTTTTTTAAAATTGCCAGTTTTTCTACAGTATGCTCTCTAATCTGCCCAAGATATGCACCAAATTTTTTGGCAAAATCGGATGACGGTATAAGTTCATTTGTCGCATATGTTACCACGATATACTCCTCAATATTTTCCGCAATATTTTACTCTACTGTAGCTTAGGTTAATCTTTTAATTGTTTGCCGATTTTATTATCTTAATTAGCCATCCAAATCAAAATATTTCCTACAGCCAAGCCTACAAAAGTGCCTATTATAAAGCCCATCACTGCCATCAAAACACCTACGCCTACAAGTGATTTGTTGTAAGTCGCCGCCAAAATTGATGCGGATGCCACTCCGCCTATATTTGCCAGCGAAGCAACGGCTATGCTAAAGAGATCAAGTTTAAATACCTTAGCACCTATCACCATTATAAGTGCATGGATAACTAAGATGCAAAATCCGGCAAAGACATAAACTCCTACTCCGCTAAAGTTCTCAAACAATGCCTTTGAACCGATAAGCGCTATAAGCATATAGAGCATTGCCGAGCCTGTTGAACTGGCACCGTTCATGGTTTTTAACTTTGTAAATGAGCCTAAAATACCGAGTGCGGTTGCGAGGATTACGGTTGTAGTTGTATAGTTAAATATCTCAAATCCGCTATATGCCGCAAAATTGACACTAAAAGCTACAAGGAGAGAGAGAAGCAGTAAAAAGAGATATCTTTTTGACCCGACTTCGGATATATATCTTATATTAGCAAGCTTTTGCATCTGCTCATGTGAATCGGTAAAACTGTTAAAATAGTGTGCAAACGGGGTTAAAAAAAGCAAGAACATTATCCAAATCGTGTAGTTTACGCTATCGACTATAAGTGCATATCCAAATGCCTCTTGTGAAACACCAAGTGCTGTGCCGACCGCCACCATATTTGCCATGCCGCCGCTCCAGCTTCCTGATAATGCGCCAAATGCACCTGCCATATCGGCATCAAAACTAAATACCCAAGAAACTGCTATGAAACCAAAAACAATGGAGAAAACAGCCAGAGTATACGCTATAAGCAGAGATTTTCCAAGCTTGAAAAAATCTCTGATATCAACCTGTAACAGCATCAAAAAAAGCATAGCAGGCAGTAGATATTTTTTTGTATTTTCATAAACTGTATCGATAGCTTCGTTTTGTTCAAATAAACCCAACGAGGCAAAAACCATACTAAAAATATAAATTAACACAACTGCAGGGATGTATTTGAAAAATTTCAACCTTCCCTTTTGCTCTACTAAACTAATAACTGCTACCAAAAGAGCAAGCGTCAAAAGATATATGAGCGGTGAACTAATCATTTATGCTCTTGGGTACACTCTGCACCCTTAAAACCGCTCACATGAGATCTTAGTTCATTCATAAATCTAACCGATGGGTCGTCTTTAAATGTTCTATACTTTTTATCGACCTCAAGCCACAAATCACTCTTTTCAAAACATCTGTACTCATAGTGCCCTATCAGGTACTCAATAGTCGGAAACATTTTTTTAAGCTCTTGTACCAACTCAATATTCGCCCGTAACTGTTGCGGTGTGAGATTGTCATTAGAGTTTTGCCCGCCGACATTCTCAATCCCTATGGAGCTGTAATTTAGTCCTATCACATGTCTTGCCATAAAATCAAGCGGCATCAGCTGATGCACTGTTCCGTCACGATCTACGATAAAGTGAGCCGAGACATTTACTGCTCCGCCGTTTGCGATTTCAGGTCTGTCGCTTGGAAGCGTTTGTGAAGTAAATCTTGATAGCGATTCTGCAAAATCGTCTATCGCCGTATGATGAACTACAATGATTTTGGGAACTATTTTTATATCTTCAACATCCAGATTGTAGTGCTCTTTGATATATTTTTTTGTCAATTCAATTCTAACTTCGCCAAACTCAATGGGAGTCTGCTCGATTTTTAGTGCAAAAAGAGAGAGAGGTATCAAAAAAGAGAGAATTATAAAATTGTACATGTAAACCTTTTTGGATATTATACTACAACAAAAAATAGGAACTGATATTTGGCAAAGAGATACATAATTTTAGATACGGAAACAACGGGAACAGGCGAACTAGACAGAGTAATCCAACTGGGTTTTATGGTTTTGGGAGAGAAAAAAGTAGAGGTTCAAAATGAGTTTTTCAGCTCAGATGTTCCCATAAACTTTGCTGCGATGGAAGTTCATGGAATCACTCCGGATATGCTTGAGGGCAAGAGTACATGCAAAGAAAGCGCATCATACAAAAGACTTTTACAACTCAACACAAATGAGAACTATCTCATAATTCACAATGCAAAGTTTGATGTAGATATGCTCAAAAAAGAGGGATTTGAGACTAAAATGAAGGTAATTGATACACTCAGAGTCGCAAAACATATCTTTCCAAACGAAGAGGCACATAGACTTCAGTACTTTCGCTATAAAATGGAGTTGTATAAAGATGAGCAAAAAGAGGCTGATGCACTCGGCATAGTAGTCAAAGCACATGATGCCATCGGCGATGTTTTAGTTTTAAAACTGTTGCTTAGCAGATTGAGAGAAGCTGTACAAGTTCAATTTCCGGATGAGAACCCTGTTGAGAAGATGGTTGATTTAACCATGACGCCTATCTTGATAAAATCGTTTAACTTTGGGAAATATAAAGGAAAAACGCTGCAAGAAGTTGCAACAAGCGATGCACCTTACCTTAGATGGATGCTTAGCAACATGGAAAATCTTGATGATGATATGCGTTACTCTATCAATACTGCCTTAGGTTCTATAGGAAACTAAAGAGTATAAAAAGTACAAGTGCGACGAAAGCACTTATGAGAGCATACGGTATCTGTGTGTTTACATGCTCTATCAACTCACAATCACTCGCCATCGCTGATATGACAGTCGTATCTGAAATGGGCGAGCAGTGATCTCCAAATACGCCGCCCGATATTACAGCCCCAATACAAAGAGCAATATTCGCATCCATAGCAACTGCCATAGGAACGGCAACAGGAATCATTATGCTAAATGTTCCCCAGCTTGTTCCCGTTGAAAAAGAGATGACGGCTCCCAGTAAAAATATAACCCCCGCCAAAAGATATGGACTTAAGTTTTGATTTGCAAGTGAAGCGAGATGCTCTCCGGTTTTTAGGTTTGTTATAACCTCGCCTATGGCAAACGCAAAAAGAAGTATAAGTGCGATAGGAAAAAGTTTTAAAGCACCGTCAACAGATATTTTGCCCCATCTCTTAAGAGTCATGTTCTTTGTTCCGACATAGTAAAAAAGCATAAAAAGAAGCGTTGTGAGCATTGTGTAAAAGATAGAACTTGAACCGCTACCTTTTATGATATCGCCACCGCCAGTGATATACATAAAGAGAAAAACAAAAACTATCATCAAAAGTATCGGCAAAACCATATAGAACATATCCGCATGTTTTGTATCATCATGAGAGCTTACTGCGGCAGAGAGTGTCGCATTTTTCATAGCACCGATATCGATGTTAAACCAGATTGCCGCAAATGTGACAACAAGAGCAATCATGGCATAAAAATTATAGAAAATCGCATCCATCAACAAAGAGAGTGGATTTATATTCATATCATTTAGCGTTGCTTGAGTCGTAATAAGTCCAAGCAGAAGTGCACCCCAACCGTTGAAAATAAGAAGAGAGCAAATCGGTGCAGATGTTGAGTCACATACAAACGCCAGTTTTGCATTTGGGATTTTGTATTTTTTGCAAAATGGCCTTCCGACAGCACCGGCTACTAAAGATGTGATAGATGACTCCACAAAAATAACAACTCCTATGATGTAACTCAGGACAAGTGCTGAACGAGGCGAAGATACAAGAGCTACTCTGTTTTGCATGTAATCGACAAAACCCTCGATACCGCCTGATTTCTCTATAAGTTCCATAATGCTTCCGACTAAAATCGCAAAACCTAAAGTTTTTAATACCCAAGCCTCGCTAAGCATGGAAAAAAAAAGTTCAAAAACAGCATATAAAGAGGCAGCAACAGAAAAATTGCTTAGTATGAAAACTCCGGCAACTATGCCGCCTAGAAGCGACAAAATCACATTTCTACTATAAAGTGCCAGAACGATAGCAATAAGTGAAGGAAGAAGAGAAAGAAAGGAAGCTTCTATATTAGCCCAATCAAAATTCAATTGACAATAAAACTAAACCTGCTCTGCCAAAGATTTCTTTATATGGATCGCACTCTTTTTGTTTTATCTCTTTAAACCCAAGTTTTTTGTAGTACAGAAGCGTTTCCAAAGAACCGATTTCAACTATTGTCTGTGCTATACGATAACCTTTTAGTCTGGCATTAAGAAGGCTTTTATGCATAAGCGCTTTTAAAATACCGACATCCATAAAGCCCTCCAGCTCCTCCATATAGTCAAAAACAAGAGTTCTATTGTTGAGAGCAAATCCACAAATGTCCATAAGTCCTAAGTACTCGCTATCTTCGCCGTTTACGCCTATCTCACTAAGAGAAGCTAAAAAAACCTCTCTTGTGACAAGCCTGGGCTCATAGCTGCAAAGTGAACCTACACTTTTACCGTCAATCTCTGCAATTAAAAAATTACTAAAATGGCAGTTATATTTTGCTGTAGTAGTTGTTAATTTTTCTAAATAATTTAAAATTTGCTTCTCATCTGCACTCTTAAAAATCAAATCATAAATACCAATTTTTTTATCAGCTCTAGTGCTTTGTAAAATCATTTGTGCTAAAAACGTGGCATCAGCACTAGTTGCTTTTCTTATGTTAATACTCATAAACTTTTTTTCCATATCCAAAAATTAATCTGTTTCATATTTTAGTAATAGTAACATACTTTATGGTAAAAAGTTTCTTAATTCTTATAATTTGCAAAATCTTTCTATTTGCCGACGAACAGATAATTCTCGTAGTTGCAGATAATTTTAATTCCCAAAGGGCAACACTTAGCTGTTTTGAAAACAATAAAAAAGTTTTTGACTCATTTGAGGTAAATCTCGGCAAGGGCGGGCTTGGTCACGGGCTTGGTGAGGTTGAATTTTTACATGATCTACAAGAACCTCTAAAACAAGAGGGCGACAAAAAAGCCCCTATAGGCATCTTTACTCTTGAAGCCGTGTTTGGCTATGAAAAAGAGATGGCGACAAAGATGCCATATCTTTACACTAGTGAAGATCTTATCTGCATAGACGATTCTGACTCAAACTTCTACAATAAAATCATTAAAACACCAAAAATTATGCCAAAAAGCTTTGAAAAGATGAAAAGAGACGACGCTCAGTATGAGTTAGGCATAGTTGTTGGACACAATAAAGAGCAGATAAGAGAAGCAGGTTCTTGTATTTTTTTACATGTAGAGAGTGCAGAAGATGCACCGACGGCTGGATGCACCTCTATGAAATTAGAAGAGATTACAAGAGTAGTCGCTTGGCTTGATAAGAGTAAAAACCCTACCCTTATACAAGTCACAAAACAGCAGTTAAGTCAGATATCAAAGCTATATCCGAATCTTAAGTTTTAATTATCTTCTTTGCTCATGTAATCTTTTGCCGTTATCCCCATCAAAGAGAGACCTACACGAAGAGACAAGCCAACCAGCATCAAAAGTTTAAGGAGTTTTGCTTCATCCTCTGTCCCGATGATTCTGCAATCATAGTAAAATTTATGCAGTGATGCAGCAAGGGATTTCAAATACTCAGGGAGTTTTTGAACTTGCCTTGAAGCAAATGCATCTTCCACAATTTCAGGAAGCAAAAGTGCATCAAACATAAGAATATCGGCATTTTCATCTAAATTTCTCAAACTAGAAGACATGATCTCATTTTCGCTCAGGCTGCTTTTTGAAATAATTGTTTTTATTCTTGCATGTGCATACTGAATGTAAAAAATAGGGTTTGAGCTATCTTGCTTTTTAAACTCAGCCAAGTCAAACTCAAGTGCCGTATCGCTCTTTTTTGAAGCAAAAATAAATCTAAGCGCATCAGAGCCTATCTCTTCAACTATGTCACTCATAAGGATTACATTGCCCGCACGCTTGCTCATCTTATACGGCTCGCCGTCTTTTAAAAGACTTACCATTTGAGAAAGGAGCACTTCAAGTTTAGAGCTATCATAGCCTAAAAATTCAACTGCAGCTTTTACTCTGGCAATATATCCGTGATGGTCGGCTCCCCATATATTTATGTAGTGAACATACCCTCGCTCGAACTTTTGGTTATGATATACGATATCACCTGCTAGATATGTAGGACGACCATCCTCACGAACTACAACTCTATCAGAGTCATCGCCTCTTTGGCTTGATGCTATAAAAATTTTATCATCTTTTTTATAGATACCATCGCCCATTTTAACCATGACTCTATCCCAGTCATCATAAAGAGAAGATTCATATACAAAAGTATCAAAGAAAATATTGGTGTCTGCCAAATCTTTTTTGATGATCTCCATTACACCGTCTTTAGCCCAAAGTGCAAGCTCTTTTTGACGAGATTCATCACTTAAAATCTCTTTGCCAAATTTTTGAATTGCTTCTTCTGCCAAAGCAGACAGATACTCTCCACGATAGTAACTCTGAGGATACTCAACCTCTTCGCCAAGTATGCTTGAACGTCCTTCTAACTGAATAGAGAGTCCCAAAAGATCTATCTGATTTCCTGCATCATTTACATAATATTCAGCCGTTATGTCATAACCTAGATGTTTTGCCAGTCTATAAAGAGTATCTCCGTAAACGGCACCTCTAGCATGTCCGATATGAAGCGGTCCTGTTGGATTTGCGCTAACAAATTCTAAAAGAATCTTCTCTTTTTTATCCTGTTTTGCAAATTCATTTGGATTTTGCAGAGCCCATGCAGCATACTCATTCAAGAAGTTTTCACTAAGGCGAAAATTTAAGTAACCTTTTACATGGTCAACACTGCTAAATATATCGTCCTCTTGAAATGAAGATGCTAATTCTTCGGCTATTTTCATAGGAGACTCTTTGAGCTCCTTTGCCAAAGAGAAGGCAATAGGGGTGGCAAAATGCCCAAAAGAGCGATCTCGAGGTTTTTCTAAAACAACTTCACGACCAAACTTTTCGCGCAAAAGCGCCGACACTCGTTGTTTCAAAACTTACGCTTGGTGTGAAGTTTTTGGAGTTTCTGTAGAAGCAGCAGTCCCAGTCGGTTCTACTTTTTTAGCAGTATCGTTCTGAGCAGTTTTTATCTCAACATCATCAAGATCATCATTTTTCATCTCAGCTTTGAAGTTTTTAATCCCCTTGCCAATCCCTTTTGCTAATTCAGGTATTTTTTTTGCTCCAAAAAGTAAAACTACAATTGCTAATATTACAAGCAACTCTTGTCCGCTCGGTATTCCCATGTCTATTCCTTCTCTAAATTTAAGTCAGAAATTATAGCCAAATTAGCTGTAACTTCTCTTATCGCTCATATATTATTATACGGTTTTACATATCTTCCCAATTTATCACAAAATCATTAATCTCATTACCTGGAATTTTAACTTTTGCTGCATTTGCTATCACTTTTAGCGTCTCTGCAGCTTCTTCGATGTTATCATTTACAATTAGAAAATCATACTCGCTAATTCTTTGTATCTCTCTTTTTGCCATATTTATGCGGCGTTCAATTACTTCTTGTGTATCTGTTGAACGGAATTCCAATCTTCTTTTTAGCTCAGAGAGGGTAGGCGGAGAGATAAATACAGATGTGGTAATATCGCCAAGTCTATTTACGATAGTAGCATTTCCTTGCACGTCTATGTCAAATATAACTAACTTGCCTGCCTTAAGTGCCTCTTTTACCGGTTTTATAGATGTCCCATAGTAGTTGCCGTGGACAACGGCATACTCCAAAAAAAGCTCATCTTCCATATCATTTTTGAACTCATCCTCATCTACAAAATGATAATGAACACCGTCTATCTCACCATCTCTCATAGAGCGTGTTGTCGTTGAGATAGAGAAGTGACACTCACCCAAATCACCTATTATTTTATTAAGCAGAGAACTCTTACCTGCTCCGCTTGGACCGGAGAGAACTAAAATAGCACCTGTTTTATGATTCACTACTGATCACCTAAAGTTATATTAATATTTATTTTCATCCCTTTTAAAGAAGCAGCTACTTCCTCATTTGAGAGTGCTTTTAAAAGTTTTTTTAGAGCTTCAACGCCATCGTTTGAACTGGCATTTATCTCTTTTGGAATTTCTGAAACTTCTGCCTCAGTTTCTGATTCTTCTAGGCTCTCATCAACTCCTACTTCCTCATCTGCTTCACTAAACTCTTCATCTGCTGCTACTTCTTCACCGATTGCAATCTTTAAATCTCTACTTGTTAAAGAATCAATATCCATTAGCATATCTTCATCTACCTCACTCTGTAAATCTTCATCACTTAACTCTTTTACCGCACTCTCTATCTTAGACTCTAAATCTTCCAAATCATCAGATTCTTCATCATGCGCAGCTTCTTCCGAATTGAGATCTTCAAAACTCTCTTCATCATCAAGCTTTTGCATCTCATCATCGTCATCTTCTAAAGTAAAATCCTCATCTATCTCTTCTGCTTTATCTTCTTTAAGCTCTAAATCATCTTCAGATTTTAAATCGTCCTCAACTTCCAATTTATCATTAAAACCAAAATCATCTTCAAGTTCTAAATCATCTTCAAGTTCTAAATCATCTTCAAATTTAAATTCATCTTCCGACTTTTCATCGCTAGACTTGCTAGTCGGTGTCTCTGTCGTGAGGTCTTCAAATCCCATCTCATCATCATCCAATTCTAAATCATCACCCTCAAGTTCTAAATCTTCAAACATGTCATCGTCTGCATTATCTTCAACTTCCAAAATATTTTCTTTTGCTTGAGAACTCTGCATATCTGCCAAACCTGCTAAATCAAACTCTTCTGAGTCAAACTCTTCCATATCGCTCTCTTCTAAAAGATTTTTCACCTCTTTTAGCTCATCTTTATCAAGAACGCTATCTGATTTATCTTGAGTTGATTCTAGCTTGTCAAAATCTCCCTCTTCATCAAAACCTATATCATCATCAAGAGATTCATCAAGGTTTTCAAAGTCTATATCATCTTCTTCTGACTCATAATTATCTCTATCACTTTGCTTAATCTCTAAATCTTCATCTAGGCTCTCTAAGTCATCAAAGCCTTCCAGATCTTCAAGATCTTCAATCTCTGTGCTCTTATCCAAACTTTCTAGCTCTTCATCAAAAGACTCATGTGACTCTTCAAAATTACTGCTCGTACCCAATTTTTCAAGATTAATCGTATTAGTCTCTTTTGCTAAAGTTATAAACAACTCTACTAAATCCGTAGGAAGAAAAGGTTTTTTGAGTATTTTAGTAAACTCGGGTGCTATTTTTGCATCCTTTGAGCAAATATATAAAGATTTGCCGTACTCAATCTTATCTTTTAGCTCGTTCATAGCATCTTCGCTATATAGGGCGTCATCAACGATTAAAATATCATAATTTTTGGATTCTACAGCCCCGACACTCTCTGCAACATCAAGCGTATTCGAGGTTTTTTGTGCACTTAAAGTTACTAATTTATTGACTACCGGGTTATTGTTTAAAAGTAATATTTTCACTACATGTTCCCTTTTGGAGGCTCTTTTGACATTATTGTATCAAAAAAAACTAAAAAAACATCTCTAAAAAATTAAAAGCTTCTGCCATCTGTCCTTTTAAAATAAACATTATTGCGCTTAATGTTGCAATAATCACGGCAAAAGAAACCATAATCTTAATAGGAAAACCGATAACAAGAAGGTTGAATTGAGGCATAGTTTTCATAAGCATTCCAAAGATAACATCAGCAAGCCATGAGAGTGCCGTTATAGGAAATGCAATCATAAAACCTACCAAAAACATATTTGACGTTGCTTTTATGAGGTAGTTGAAGAAATCCTCATTCATTAAAAAACCGCCAAGCGGAATATGTTTCAAAGATTCATCTATAAAAAGCAGCATCCAGTGGTGCATATCTATTGCAAAAAGAATCATTAATGCGATAAGAGAGAGGAATTGCGAAATAATAGGCATTGAGATACCTGATTGCGGATCTATAGCACTTGCCATTGAAAAACCCATCATGAAAGAGATCTGCCCGCCTGCAAAAGTTATAACGTTAAAGGCAAGCTGTAAAATCGTTCCGATTGCCAAACCAAAGAGCATTTCGCTCAATATTGCTATCACTATGCTTGGAACAGTTATTGGTATGGAGAGCGGCGGCATGGAAGAGTAAAATACGATGGTAAAGAAAAATGCCATTGCCGCTTTTACTTCCATCGGGATACTGTTGTGAGAAAATATTGGCACAGCCATAAATAATGCACCGAATCTAAAAAAAAGAAGAATAAAACCGACTACATAAGTATCGCTAAAAACTTGAGCCCAGCCCATCTTGGAAATCCTCTTAACTAACTTTTACTAACTCTTTGTTGATAAGTTTATAAACTATATCACATTTATGTGCGAGATCTTCATCATGCGTTACAAGAATCATCCCTGCACTATGCTTTTGCAGATACTCAAAAAATATATCCATAACCTCATTTGCAGTCGTTTTATCTAGATTTCCGGTCGGTTCATCTACAAAAAGTATGCGAGGCTGTTTAGTTAAAACCCTTGCTATTGAGACTCTCTGCTGCTGTCCGCCTGAAAGCTCCGTCACTTTTTGAGCGAGTGTTTTTTCAATATTTAATCTTTTTAAAAGATTCTCATCTATGCTCTGGTTTGAAAGTATTGCCGCTACTTCTAGATTTTCTAAGCAGCTGAAGCCTTTAAAAAGATAGTGAGATTGAAAAACAAGCCCGAGTTCATCTCTTTTTATCTCAGAGAGTCTTTTTTTACTCATCTTTGAAACTTCTTCGCCAAATATAGAGACACTCCCATCATCCGGCTTTAAAAGTGTTGAGAGGATGTGAAGCAGAGTAGACTTTCCGCTTCCGCTTATTCCTATAATTGCTATGGATTGACCACTCTGGAGTTCAAGAGAAACATCCTTGAAAAGTTCATAATCATAAGTATGTGATAAGTTTTTTGCGCTTAGTAAATTCATAAGAGGATTATAACTAATTTACTCAATTATCGTATATATAATCACACCTTCTAAAGTAAATTAGAGTATTCTGTAGAATAGATTTTTTGAGGAGTTTTCGTGTGGAAGCAGGAGTTTATGCAACACTTCTGAAACTTTTGTGTAGTAATCATTACCGACAATACGACCGTTGTAAGCGTTGATGGCTTCTTTATTTGAACGATGCTTTTTATAGCAGTTCCATAAAATCCCAGAAGCTACATTAAGGTTCGTTTGCTCATTTAAGAGATCATGAAGCGAAATTTTTAAGCTTTTTAGCATTTCCTTATGAACATTGTTAACCTGCATTAGCCCAATATCAAAACTTGGATAATCATTTTGATCTAAAAAACTAATTACCTGTTTTGCTTGAATAATATCTTTACTGTAAATTGAAACTACTTTTGTATAAGTAATATGCTGAATATCTCTGCTTTGCAGCATAAGATAAAGCATATCTGCCTGCACTTTATTGAGTTTTTGATAGTTGACGGAAACTACCAGTGAATTATGGTTACTCTCAACTTTTGAGATGGCATAAAGAAGCCTCGGATCTATTCCGTGAGATTTACCTGTGCTCATCCATATATTTGTAGCAGCATGTGCACCCACTACCAAAACTATCCATAATAACCAGATTCTCTTCATTCTTCTAAATCCCTTGATGCAAAACTGCTATGTAAAAATACTAAAGCAAAAACAATTCCCTTTTTTGCAAATCAAAAACGAAACTGTTTTTTTAGTTGCTAAATATTTTTTTACACCCTTTTTTTGAGCGATTGCTCAATTTTTTTGCATAAACCCTCTCAATCAACTTTTTCATAATATAAGCACTATATCCATACATATAAAAACCAAAAACTCTAGCTACGGCATACCCTCTTCCAAGAGCTATAAGTACCCCTCGTGAGTTGATACTGTGTTCTATTAAAGGCTTATTTGAGATAAGATTATTTATATTTTTAGCACATAGTTCAGCCATCTGCTCTGCCGTATCTGCAGTCGGAGGCACAACCTTAGCGTTATTGTATATGGTTGTGCAGTCACCTATCGCAAACACCTCAGCGTAGTTTTGAGACTGAAGGTAGCTGTTTGAAACTATATAACCCTTCTCATTTTTATCAAGTGCAAGATTTTGCACCAAGCCGTTTGGCTCTATACCGCCGGTAAATATCATAAAGTCCATATCCAGCACTTCGCCGTCACTTAGCTTTACACTATCTTGCGTTACCTCAACCACTTTTCTATCGTTTTTAATAATAACATCAAGATCTCTAAGTCTCTTATCTGTTTTGCTATATAGCTGCTCTTCAAATCCGCCTAAAACATTTTTGGCAGAATTAATTAGGACAATATTTAATTTTCTACAAATAAAATTATTTTTCTTATAAAACTCTTTTGAAAATGATGCCATTTGTGCTGCAACTTCAACCCCGCTAAGTCCGGCACCTGCAACGACAATATTTATAGGAGTACAACTTACACCCCCCTCATCAACCTTATGAAAGAGCGACATCTCAAATTTTTGTTTAAAATACATAGCACGATGCAGTGCTTTTATGCCATGTGCATATTCACGCAGACCGATAACATTTGCCATAAACTTTGTGCGTGCACCAACTGCAATTACAAGATAATCATAAGTGTACCTTTGAATACATGTAATAACTTTTTTATTTTTAAAATCAACATTGCTCACTTCTTGTTTTAAAAAAGTCACATTGGAGTCAAATCCGGAGCAAAATGTAAAAAGATCTACTGTAACTTGCGCAAAATCATCCTCATTAGCTATCAAATCATATACATCTGTCTGCATAAAGTGATATGGATTTTTATCAAAAAGAATAATTTCGTTATGTGGATTTTTTGCTAATTTTTCAACTACTCTAAGACCTGCATAACCACCGCCTAAAACTATTATTTTATTTTTTTTCAAAATTAGCCTCTAAGGTAGTTTGTTTGAAAAATTATACCATTTTAGAATAAGAATAGAATGTATTATATGGATTTAAGGTAGTTTTAAAAAAGAGGGTTTAATTTTAAATTTTAAACGGGTAAGGATAAATCCTTAACCCATTTGAGCAGCGACTTCAGCAGCGAAGTCGTCAACTTTTTTCTCAATTCCTTCACCTACTTCAAGGCGAACGAAATCTACGATCTCAGCAGTTCCGCCTGCTTCTTTAGCAGCCGCTTCAACAGCCTGTGCAACTGTCAATTTGTCGTTTAGAACATAAGTTTGATCTAAAAGAGCAAGTTCTTTGTCTAAAGTCGTGTTATCATCAATAAAACGAGCTAATTGACCAGGAACAATTTTGTCCCAGATAGCTTCAGGTTTATTTTGTGCTCTTAGTGTATCTTTGATTTCTGCTTCAGCTTTAGCTAAAACTTCATCAGTCAATTGGCACATTGAGATAAACTGAGGAACATTTTTAAGAGGCTTTTTCAAACGAGCGAACTCTTCGTTCTCTTTTTTTATCGCTTCAATTCTTCCTATTGTCTCAGATGTTACGTAATCCATATCAAAATCTCTAAAAGATAGAGTTTTTGGCTTCATAGCAGATGCATGCATTGCTACATTTTTAAGCATCGGACGAAGAGCATCAGCAGTTTTTTTGCTGTCACATTTAGCAGATATGATAACAGCTATACGGTTGTTTGAGTGAATATAACCGTTAATTGCAACTGTTTCATCATCAGCTTTGATAGTTTTAAAACGGCGAAGTTCTATCTTCTCACCGATTTTTATAACAGCCTCACTAAAGTATGTTCCAAATGAAGTTGCTTTTAGGCTCTCAACATCAGCAGGAGAAGTCGTATAAATCTCTTCTGTTGTTTTTAAAACTAAATTTTTGAAGCCCTCATTTTGAGCAACAAAGTCAGTCTCTGAGTTAATCTCAGCCACTGTAGCTTTAGAGAAGTCTTCTGCAATTTTAATACCTACAAGACCTTCAGCCGCAACACGATCAGCCTTTTTAGCTGATTGTGCGATGCCTCTCTCTTTTAGCCATGCAGTCGCTTTTTCCATATCTCCGTCACACTCAACAAGAGCTTTTTTACAATCCATCATCGGCGCATCAGTTGCTGTGCGCAGATCTTTTACCATTGCTGCCGTAACTTCCATAATTATGCTTCCTCTGTATCGAAATCTTCTACTTCAAGAGCATCAGCATCTACAGACTCATCTGCTCCTACTTCTTGCTGTATATCATCACGACCGCCACTTCTTAATGCTTTACCTTCATTGATAGCTTCAGTCATTTCACGACAGAAAAGTTGGATAGAACGGATAGCATCGTCATTTCCAGGGATTGGGTAAGTGATAAGATCTGGATCACAGTTTGTATCAAGTGGAGCAACAACCGGAATACCTAAACAACGAGCTTCTAGAACAGCGATGTGCTCTTTAACAGCATCCATAACAAAAAGCATATCAGGAAGTTTTTTCATATTGCGGATACCGCCGAAATAGATCTCTAGCTTCTCTTTTTGGCGAGAAAGCATAAGAGCCTCTTTCTTAGTTAAAAGGTCGATTTGTCCATTTTCTTGCATCTCAGAGATAACATCAAGTTTACGAATAGATTTTTGAATAGTCGGGAAGTTTGTAAGCATACCACCTAACCATCTATTGTCAACATACGGCATTCCACAAGCGATTGCAGCGTCTCTAACAGAAGCACGAGCTTGTTTTTTTGTTCCAACAAAAAGAACTGTTTTACCCTCAGCTGCAGCATCTACAACGATTTGGTAAGTGTTACGGAAGTAACGAAGAGTTTTTTGTAAATCTATAATATAGATATTTTTACGAACACCGAAAATATATTTTTTCATTTTCGGATTCCAACGACGTGTTTGGTGTCCGAAGTGTACACCACACTCTAATAAGTCTTTCATAGTTACCATATAAGGTCCTTTAAGGGCATTTTTCAGCCAGATTTTTTGTCAGTTAGCTTTGGTAATATCGGGCAATTTTCACCTATAAAGGGAGTTGCACTGACTTTTGATACATACCTGTGAATATTTCTTTGGCTTTATCTTGCGGCAAAGAAAATCCGCGAATTTTACCCAAAAAATATTTAAGTTAAGCTTGCAACTCTTGAAGCTTTTTCATAACCTCTTTTGCATGCTCTTTTACTTTAACATTTTTCCAGATAGCTTTTATAACGCCTTGAGGATCTATTATAAGGGTTGTGCGAACTATCCCCATATACTCTTTGCCGTAATTTTTTTTCAACTGCCAAACACCATACTCTTGCAACATTGAAGTATCTTCATCGCTAAGCAGTGTTATAAAGAGATCTTTTTTCTCTATAAAGTCACGATGTTTTTTTGTGCTATCTGCGCTAATTCCTATCACGATAGCATTTAAACTGCCAAAATCCGGCGCAGCATCGCTAAAGTCACATGCCTCAGTCGTGCATCCTGGAGTGCTGTCTTTTGGATAGAAGTAGAGAACTATCCATTTCCCTCTTAAGTCTCTTAAGCAGATCTCAACATC
>CAIUZU010000008.1 GCA_903903705.1 uncultured Helicobacteraceae bacterium | reverse complement strand
AATATCTTTATTCCGCTTTATGTAGGAACTGCTTTTTACTCCGTATTTGGCTCAACTTTGGCTTACTATATCATAAATCTTCTTTGGAGAAATTCCGTTATAAAAGATCAAGAACTGCGTAAAAGCGGTAACTGCAAAAATAAAAAAACAGAAAATTAAATTTTTGCAGCATTTCCTTTAAAGTAGAACCATGCAACGATTCCGACTAAACTCATTGCCAAACTCATTGCCTGACCTTGAGTTACAGAGTTACAACAGACATACCCTATCTGAACATCCGGTGCTCGCCAAATCTCTGCAATTGCACGAAAGAGTCCATAGCTGATACCGTAAACTAAAATCAACTCTCCGCTGAATTTTTGATATTTTTTATAGATATAAACAACGATAAATACCCCAAAACCCTCTAAAACAGCTTCATAGAGTTGTGAGGGATGACGAAGCATACCATTAACCAAGATTCCCCAAGGCACATCAGTCTCTCTGCCGATGAGTTCTTGATTTAAAAAGTTTCCAATGCGCCCAAAAACAAATGCCAATGGCACGCTAATGGCAACAAGATCCATTATTTTGCCAAACTCAATCTTATATTTTTCAGAGTACATGTAGGTGCTTATCAAAAAGCCAAGCACCGCACCGTGATAGCTCATACCACGAATACCGACAAATTCACCGTTTACAAAAGGGTTAAATATCTGCCATGGATGAGAAAGATAATAGAGTGTTTGAGTGTCGTAAAATAGTATGTAGCCAAGTCTCGCACCAAGAATAACGCCTATCTCAACATAGATAAAATAAGCATCTATCTCTTTGCCTTTAAAATCTAAATTATCTTTTTTGATAAAATATTTTCCGATATAAAGAGCAGTCAAAAGTGCCAAAACATACATAATCCCATACCAGTGAATCGGTATAAAGATAGTAAAAGCTACGGGATTAAATGTTTCGTATATATTGTTCCATGCAGACATCAATTTCTGAGCGCCTCGGCAATCAGCTCTATAGGATTTTTAAAAACTTGTGTAGCGTCCACATAATTCATAGAAGCGTTTATCTGCATCCTGCATGCACTGCACTCGGCACTTACGATATCTGCGTTTGTTTTTTTAATCATATCCGCTTTTGGAATGCCGGCAGCTTTCGCGAGATGGTATTTCTCGCTCTGCATCGTTACACCGCCAAATCCGCAACAGCTGTTCGGGTCACTCATCTCAACGATAGCGTAATTTTTGCTTATAAGATTTCTCGGTTCCATGTGGATTCCCTGCATCTTTTTTGCATGACATGGGTCATGATATGTGACTATTTTCGTATCTTTTTTCTTTGAAGCCAAAAGCTGCTCTAGCTGAGTGTGATGCTGTAACCACTCGGTAGCCATAAAAATCTTGCTTCTGAGTGCAACTGCTCTTGCCTTCCACTCTGGCTGGTCATGGAAATAATGCTCATAATCTATCTTTAACATTGCACTACACGTAGCTTCGGGAACAATGATAGCCTCAACATCTTTGCTAAAACTCTCAAAATACTCAATATTGAATTTTGCGTTGTAGTCAACCGTATCAAAATCTCCCGTAAAATAGGCAGGTGCAGAACAACACTTTTGGTCTTTTGCCAAAAATGCGTCAATACCTAAATGCTCCAATATCTCTAAAAGCGAGTTTCCGACATTTACATAGTTGTAGTTGCCCAAACAGCCTATAAAAATAGCGACTTTTCTTTTGCCGCCGTTACTTATATTCTCTTCATGTGAGTTTAAAAATGATGTTTTTCTAAGACTAGGCAGCAGTCTGTCCGCTCTTAACATCGGCAGATTGAAACGGGAACTCATGGAGTCGATGTCTGCTTGGATTTTAAACCCGCATGTCTGAAATACCCAACCAAGTTTAAATGCTATATCGTTAAGCCAGCGGTGGCGAAGAAGCAAAAAGAAAGCTTTTTTGTACCAAGCGATACCGAACTTTTTGCCTATGTCGGAGCGAACTTGCTCTATAACCATATCTGTCGGAAGAGATCTCGGACAAGCCTCAACACAAGCCGTACATAAAAAACAGCTCTCAAAAATGGCTTTTGCATTTAAGTCTAACTCCAAATTACCTCTTTGATAAGCTCCCAAAAGGTCTAAAAAACCACGGGGAGAAGTAACTTCATCTGCATTTACATTGTGAATAGTGCAAACTGGGATACACTTTCCGCACTTTATACACTCATCAGTCGTGGCACCGAAGTTGAAAATTTCTTGTGCTGTTTTACTCATCATCAAACCGTTTTAGAGAATGTTTTAGAGTTTGCGGCATGTTTTTTCATGTAAGCATCAAAAGGCATCGCAATATTTCTAATGAGCAGAGTTCCTGTTTGACTGCACTCTATAAAATCATCGTTCATGCTTAAGAGTTCATCATCTTCAAACGGTTTTAAAGCAACAATCGCATCTGCAAAATATGTTTTAAAATCAATATTAAAGAGTTTTTCAAATCTCTTAATATCAAGTTTAAAGTTGCTCATAAGCTCCATAATTACAAATTGTCTAACTCTGTCATCCTCGCTTAAGACTATGCCTCTTT
>CAIUZU010000007.1 GCA_903903705.1 uncultured Helicobacteraceae bacterium | reverse complement strand
TTAAAAGCATGGAAGAGGGTTCCGAGGATAAAACACAATATCTAGCACAGATCAGTGCGATTGAGAAAATCATAGATATGAATCTTGATGTTCTTACAAGTTCATACAGAGAAGAGGAACTTGGAAATTTTTTATCTCTGTCTAAATTTGAAAAAACAATTCTATTGGGGCTAAAGAAGTTCAACTCATATATCAACTTTTTTTTAGCCGGCTCTTTGGCTTTGGTGGCCTTTTTTGCCATAGGTCTTTTTGTATATGATATCTATCTGCTCTTTTTCTCAGATATAGGGATAGAGAAGGGGATTTTAACGGTTCTTGGAAGTTTGCTTGTTTTATGGGCGGCAATAGAGCTTATTCATGAAGAGATAAACCACCTTCAAGGCAGAGGATTTGCCATTGGAGCTTTTATTATGCTCGCTATGGCGGCACTTATCAGGAAAGTGCTTATCTACTCGCTATCATCTGAAAAAGGAAATGATCTTTTGGTTATCGGAACTGTTATCGTTGGATTGGCGGTCGCATACTGGCTTGTAAACGTAAAAAACAGGGTAACGCTTTAGTACCAGTATGTCGGGTAGTGTCTTTTTGAGTTATTTGATATATTGTTTACGACAAGAGCGATAAGAAGCATCATTGTTACGCCTAGGGCTATCGGTGAAAGCGGATATATCCAGCCAAGAGACTGGATTTTCTCGCTTCCTATAACATAAATAAGAGCCGTAGCCCCTCCCGGAGGATGCATGGTGATAGTTAAATGCATTACTAAAACGGAGAGTGCGACGCTTAGTGCGCACAGAAGTTCTAAGCTCAGCAAATTTCCAAAATTTTTTACTAAAAATACCGAGACGATAGCAGAAAAAAGATGTCCTCCTATCAGGTTTCTAGGCTGAGAAAAAGGGACTTCCGGTGCTCCATAGATTAAAACAGCAGAAGCACCAAAAGATCCTAAGAGAAAAAAACTGTCTTGTGTTGAAAATGAGTTGCTAAAAATTGACATAACATAGATGCCGACGAATGATCCTATAACTGACCAGAAAATTTTGCCTGCAGGTTTTCTGGAAGGTCGTACACCTTTTGGCATCATTCTTTGAAGGTATCTCTTTGTCAATTAACACCTCCTCATAACTTTTTTGTTATGATAGGAGTGTTTTTAGTGATTTGAGTTGATGTATATCAATTTGGTTCGTTGTGGTATATAAAAGGCTCATTTTTTGCATCTTTGAGCTTAGATCTTCCTTCAAGGGAGGCTTTAAATGCAGCTCCCAAAACTTCACACTCCAGAGCTTCTTTTGTTAGGACTATATCTGTAAGAGGATCTATAATTATTTTGTTTAAAGCAGTGATTGTAAGTTTTGGATAAGATCTTTTTACTAAAACAATATCACTTTCTTCTTCAATTTCCCCCTCTTTTAGCACTCTTGCATACCATCCGCTTAAGCCGTTACTGTAGATAATAGTTGTCATCTGCTTTGTTCTTGTATTTGCGGAGAGTTTCCAGCAAGGTTGTCTGGGTTGAGAGATTTGCACCTCTGCATCGCCTATTTTTAAGATATCGCCAACACATATATCAGCTTCATTTATACCCTCAACAACTATGTTTTCTCCATAATGAGCGACTTCGTCATACTTAAAATCACTACTGCTTAACTCATTCAATTTTTTATATGTATTTGTTGAAAAAAACAGTACAGCTTTTGTCTCTCCGCCGTGATGAAGCGTGTCAGCTTGCTCATCATCTTTAAATCCTACTTTTGTAAGATAAGCCTTAGTAACCGGATACTTTTTTATACCGGATAAAAAATGTGGATTATTTTTA
>CAIUZU010000006.1 GCA_903903705.1 uncultured Helicobacteraceae bacterium | reverse complement strand
CATAACGGTTAAAGTATTTGGAACATCATCTAAATCCGCTTTTGCCATTTTATATACATGTAACTTCTCGAGTGCATGATGAACAGAAGCATCTTCTATCTTGCCATCTATTAGGACAAACTTCCTATCAAGCTCATTTTTTAAACTCTCAAAGAGCTTTTGCTTATCAGATTTTATCAATACGATATATTTTTTAAAGCCTGCCTCTTGAGAGTTAAGAATCTCATAGTGGCTGATACGGATTTTTTTGACATCACTTTGAACCTCGTTTGAGACGGTTGAGTCGATACTGTTTTGCAAACCCTCTTTTACAACTTTTTTAGAGTTAAACTGTGATGCAATTGATACGCTTAGAGTCGAAGCCATCATGCTAAGAGCATTTGCAACGGCATCTTCCCGATCTTCTCCCTCGCCTGTTGCGTAAAGCGTTGTGGATGTAGTTTGCAAAGGGTTTACATACCATGAGGGAAGCACTTTTTGTGGACGTAGATCTATCTCTTTTTTAGAAAAACAGCCTGAAAAAATCAAACTTCCAATCATTAAGAGAGTTAAAGAAAAAAATCTACCCATTATGACGTCTACTTTGACAACTGCTCTTTGGCTCTGTTGTTTTTTTCAATTAAACCCTCAATTCTAATATATGCCTCACTTATCTCATCCACCGGCTTTACCATAAGCTCATCTGCCCTTTTATAATATTTTTGAGCAAGAGCATACTCTCCTTTAGCCTCTTTTATAACGCCTAGATTATAAAAAGGAACGTAGCTTTTCTGATTTGTAGCATCAACCAAATCGATAAGAAACTGCTCTGCTTTATCAAGTCTATTTTGCTTTATATACTCCAAAGAAACCTCTAAAAGCTTCTCCTCTCTGTCATTATATTTTATATCCTCTTTTTCCAGTAAAACCACTTCAAAGTGACGATAGTGCGGAAGCAACTTGCGTGTAAAACTATCCGCCATCGCATTTGCCAACTTTTGCGCCCCCATCTCGGTTGATGGAAGAGGATTGGAATCATCGCTGCAGTGTGAATATTCTAGAGATTTATCCATGGTGTCGGCATAAATGATATCGCCTTTTGAGACATCTACCATACGAACCTCCGAGGAGAGCGAAATGATTCTCTTTGTGCATCTTACCTGATAAGGTATAAGATCTTTGCACCTTTTATCGGCACATCCCAGACGAGTTTCAAAATAGTACGTATCGCTTGAGGAAGGTCTGCCTACACTCCCTGAGATGATCGCTTCTGCACCGAGCAGATTGCCCACTTCAACGGCAGTTGAGAGTTCTACAAGTCCGCTGTTTTGTATCTTCTGCTCTGCTAATATTTTGTCAAAATCTTTTCTGTTTATCATTGTAAAGTAGTTTTTATTGTCAAATTTTTGGTTGGCAAGATTTGATTCTATCTTATCAGAGAGTCCGACTCTGTCATGTTCAAACGGCACGACACTGAGTTTTTTTGTCAGTGCGGCACGGTCTACGGCTGCCGGTTCAAGAGCACGAATAGTGATTTTTTGAGAACAGCCGCTGCTAAAAATAAAAATAAATACTAATAGTAAGATTTTAAACATTTATAATCCTTTTTATTTTAACAGACAGCATTTTAATCAATTATTGTTAATTCAAGTAGGAAGAAAGTTTATAAGAGATAAAAGTTTCTCTTTTTGATGCTATAAATGGCGGTAATAAAACCGCCTTATAAAAAATTAAAAAACTCCAGAAATAGATTTTACCAATGCACTCTCAAGAACCGGTTTTGCCTCTTCAAACTCAAGATTCATTTTGTTTGCAGTGCTAACAATACGAGTTCTGTATGTTTTCCACTCCACTTTTCCACCTTCTATATTTTGCTTTGTTGTAGTTGAACTGCCCTGAGCTAGATTTGCTTTTTGTGTCTGAGTAACTACTTCACCTTCTAATGGTCGCTCACGAATCTGCAAATCCGTAACCATAACATATGCAATATCTTTAACTAATGCATCTCCTACAAAGCCCAAAGCTGCACCAGCCAAACCTACTCCAGCCATACTTTTATTGCTTCCACCTAATGCATAAGCAGTTCCTGCACCCAAAGCTGCACCCGTTACTCCAGCACCAAATCCTGAACCAAGATATGATTGTGATTCCCTAAGATCAGATTTACCTACTTTTAAAATATTTCCTTGAAGCATATATGTCGCTTCATTTGGATTATCGGTAACTTTATAGCCTCTATTTTTAAAAGATGCCGCTATACCATCTTTTATGTTTATCTCTTGATCGGATGTATTTCTGATATCAAAATAGACAATTTTCTTATCAGGTGCGACAGGCTCTAAAAATATAGTCTCAGACATTTTAGTTTGGACATCTAAATCTTTCTTTTTTATTGCCGTATCCATAGCACTACAGCCACCTAAACTAAAACCTAAAGCCACTATGCTTGTTATTGTCAATGACTTAAAAATACTACTAGT
>CAIUZU010000005.1 GCA_903903705.1 uncultured Helicobacteraceae bacterium | reverse complement strand
AGAGGGCGGAATTTCAGGATATCTTGGGGTTAGCATCTCAAATAAAAAAATGCGTGATCAAGTTAAGGACAATATGTGGAATTTCACAATCACGCTTCTTACCATAGCGTTTATAATTATTGTTATAGCGCTTATAATCTCTATAAAATTTAAAAGCAAACTTCAGATTCTCTTAGAGGGGATTAGAAACCTTAATGAGAAAAACGGCTCTAGAATAGAGATTTTAGAAAATGATGAGATCAAAGATATAGCTGAGGAGTTTAACAGATATATAAAAAATATGGAAGATGGAGCAGTTTTGGACAATGAACTGATTGAAAATCTATCTAATGTTGCCAAAAAGACTGCAAAAGGAGATATGACGGAAAGAGTTGAGGTTAGTGCCCACAATGAATCGCTCAATAGGCTAAGAGAGATTGTAAACTCTATGCTTGATGCCATGAATGAAAATATCAAAAAGGTGTTGGAAGTCTTAAAAAGCTATGAGGGTGATAACTTTAAACCGACAGTTGATATATCTGATGCTACAGGCAGAATGAAAGAGTTGTTTGAGAGTACGAACAGTCTTGGAAGAGCTTTGGCAAATGCTAGCAAACAAGAACTCCAAGACGGTCATAGTCTAGAAGAGCAATCAGGTAAACTTTCGCAAAATATGCGTTCGCTAACCACTTCGGCACAAGAACAGGCGCTAAGGTTGAAAGATACTTCAAGAGCAATGGAATCTATTACAATGGCTATCAATGACATTGTGATAAAAACTCATACGGTTGTTGGACAATCTGAAGATATCAAGTCCGTTACAAGCATTATTAGCGATATAGCAGATCAAACAAATCTTCTTGCACTAAATGCGGCAATAGAAGCGGCTCGTGCAGGAGAACATGGTAGAGGTTTTGCAGTTGTTGCAGATGAGGTTAGAAATCTAGCAGAGAAAACACAGCAGAGTTTGGGGCAAATATCCGCTACGGTAAATATTATGGTAGGCTCTATAAACGAGGTTAGCAGTACAATGAAAGAGCAATCAAAAGCGGTTTCAAATATCAATGATACTATCGGAGAGTTGGAAGAAACAACACAAAAGAATGCAGACAATGCCAACGAGGTAAATGAGATAGTTATACAAACAGGCGAAATGGCGAGTAGATTTGTAAAAAATGCTCAATCTAAGGAGTTTTAACGATTTAAAATATCATTTAAATTCGCCTCTTACCATGTTTTTGTTTACCCCGTAAACAAAAAGCAAGATGGCGAAAGTAATGATAAAAAGAGTAAAAGCGTACTGGTTTGCAACTGCATAGTTAAGTGATTCTACTTCATCATAGATTGCGATGCTTGCAACTTTTGTCTCTCCTGCTATGTTTCCGCCTATCATCAAAACTACTCCAAATTCTCCGACTGTATGGGCAAATGTGATTACAGAAGCACTGAGTAGAGAGGATTTTATATTTGGCAAAAGTACATACCAAAGAGTTGCAATTGGGCTTTTTCCAAGTGTGTAAGAAGCCTCTTTAAGTGATTTTGAAAGAGCAGAAAATCCGCTTTGAATCGGGTGAACCATGAAAGGCAGACTAAAGATAATGGAGGCGATAACCAACCCCTCAAAACTAAAAACAAGTCTGATGTCAAACTTCTCTTGCAAAAACTCTCCAAAAGCGTTTTTTGGACTAAAGGCAAGAAGCAGATAAAACCCCAAAACAGATGGCGGAAGTACAAGCGGCATGGAAACAAATGCTTCAATGATAGGTTTAAATCTTGATTTTGTTTGTGAGAGATAGTACCCAAGCGGTATACCGATTATGAGCAAAATAACCGTTGTTATAAAAGCTAATTTAAATGTCAGCTTCATTGTTTGTATAAAAGCTTCATCCATTTACAATCCTTTGAATAGTTACTTCATTGCTTTTTACAAACCATCTAAACTCATCGCCTACCTTGCATTTTAAGCCGTGAAGCGCACCTTTTGTGATGATAGCGCCTATCTCGTTTGTAAAAAAATCAAATGTTATATTTGTGAGCAGTTTACCGTTTTCTATGTCTGTTATTTTTGAAATAAAACTATTTCTTTCGCTAACAACGGACTCTTTTGTAGCGATACTCACCTCTGTCTCTTTAAAAATCAGATTCACATCCATGCCGACTTCCAGCCGATTCTCTTGAGAGTTTTCAAGTATAAGAGAGTTGAAAAGTTGACCCTTCACATCGATAAAAATAAGCATAAGGTCATCAGCTTGTTTTATTGAAACGATACTTCCTTTTAATATATTCATTTTGTTTTAAATCCATATTTTTCAAATATTTTTTTTGCATTTTCCGAGGTTATAAAGTCGGCAAATTTTTGTGCTAGCGGTTTGTTTTTTGCATATTTTGTAATTACAAACGATTGCTCAAGAGGCAGATGTTTTGAGGAATCTATGATAAGATATGCCCCTTTTTGCTGACTCTCTTTTAAGAGCGAAAAAGCTACAAGCCCCATATCAGCCGCACCGCTATCTACAAACTGAACACTTTGAGCGATATTGTCACCCATAACGATTTTTGAAGCAACAGCATCTTTTAGTCCATAGCTCTCAAGAACTTGCATTGCTGCCTCGCCGTAAGGTGCAAGTTTTGGATTTGCAATTGAGATGTGTTTTACCTTTTCGCTCTTAAGTGCGTCCATGCCTTGTTTGATAAGATCTTTATCGTTGCTATAGAGTGCTACCACACCAAGTGCATAAATCTTCGGTTCGCTTATGGCATCTTTGTTAGATGCTATTTTAGCAGGATACAAGGCATCTGCCGACATAAAAATATCATAAGCAAAACCGTTTGTAAACTGAGCGTAAGCTTTGCCGCTTCCTCCGAAAAAGAGAGTTATCGTATCATTTTGGTTTGATTT
>CAIUZU010000004.1 GCA_903903705.1 uncultured Helicobacteraceae bacterium | reverse complement strand
TTGACCTATAATAGTTTGTAAAAAAAGTGATTTCTTAAAACTTTTAAACTATTTGGTCAGGCTTATATTTTAAACATAATATCTTCTCCTAAAGGAGAAGGGAGTAAAACCAAATTCATTTTTCTGTCATACCTGCGAATGCAGGTATCTAATATTTTAACTTTTCAAACCACATTTCTAAGAGACCTTATCCTAACCTTTTATGTTAAAATCCAAGTAAAACTTAGTCTAAGAGCAAAAGAAATTTTTCCCACATTTATGTGGGTGTATTAATTAGTTGATTTAAAATATCTCTAAGTCATTGATAATAAATATAAATAAATCCTTTTTTGCACTCTTTTATAATCACTAGAGTCATCTCTGTGAAAGATTTTGTTATATTAAAAGGAGCAGGATGGAATCTTCTCAAAACAGTCTATTTCAGCTGTAAGGCTAGGAAACATTTTGTCCTGCTTGTTTACACTCTAATTTATTTTTATCTACAATCAATTTGTATTTCTTTCTATATAAATATGTATTTGGTTTTCTTCTTTAGTGAGTTAACATTCAATCTAAGCCACATGACCATATTCGTATTTCTTCATGTTTAGTAATAAGTATCTAACTCTTGTGGCTAACTTTCTTGCTACTTTTATTATAGCTTTTTGCTTACCTATTTTCTTATGTACTTCAGTGTAATACATTGACAATGCGGGGTCTCGTCTTACTGCTATCCAAGAGGCTTCTATAAATACTGTCCTTAAACTTCTATTACAACGTTTGGTTAAACTTCCTATCCGTCTCTTTTCACCACTTGAATGCTCATTGGGTGTCAGTCCTATATAACTTAAATACTTGTCTCGTGTTTCAAATCTTTCTACATTTATTAGTTCAGTTAATACCGTTACCGTTGATACTGCTCCTATACCAGGAATACTTATTAATACTTCGCTTTGTTCTTTAAATTTTTCACTCTTGGTCAATGCTCTTAAATAATTTAAAACTTTTAGCTTTTCTTGTCGAAAAAATTCTAATTCACTTATAAAGCTATCCATTGCTATTTTGCCTTCAATAGTTACAAATTCTATTTGACTTAGCCATAATATGAAATTCTTAGACCAATACTTATGAGACTCTTCAAATTCTTGAGGATATTCTATACCATACAATTTCAAAACTGCTTTGATTTGATTTTTTACTCTTGTTGTTTTACCACTAATATCACTTCTGCGTCTTGATAACATTCTAATTTCTAATGATGCTCTATCTGGTGCATAAATGCCTTTTACTAAGCCACTTTTGAGACATAATGCAATCTTTTGGCTATCTCTAAGATCGGTTTTATTTCTTGATTCCTTATCACTCGTTGGAATGTCTGCTGGATTTATTACTATCGTACTTACATTCAGTTTATCTAATTTTTCTTTAATGTGAAAACCAAAACAACCTGCTTCATAACCTGCATAATAAGTACCTCCAGGATATTCACGTTTTAAATATTCTGCTAATTTAGCTGCATTTGCTGAAAATGTTTGTGATTTAATATAATCTTCAACAATTACTGTTACATACCAACTAGTTGAATGCACATCTATACCTACAAAAATATCTTTGTTTGTATAATCTATTTTTACTATTTTGCGTTCCATAGCTTGACCTATAATAGTTTGTAAAAAAAGTGATTTCTTAAAACTTTTAAACTATTTGGTCAGGCTTATATTTTAAACATAATATCTTCTCCTAAAGGAGAAGGGAGTAAAACAAATTCAATTATCTGAATCAGGATTTTCAGAATATTAGGATTAACAGGATTAATACAAAATACATTTAACCACAAAAAACACAATTTGGCTAAAGTCGATTTTTCAATATTCATTCATTTTTACATTCAACTAAAGCTAGAGGCTATTGAAGAAGATAAAACAAAAGACTCAATCACTTTCGCAATTTGGAAAAATTTTCCAAATAAGTTTTCCAAAAGTTCGTTTTTTGTCAAATTTTTTCCTGTCATACCTGCGAAGGCAGGTAACTAATATTTTAACTTTCAAACAACATTCAATTAAGAACCCCACCCCAACCCTGCCCCAAAGATTTTAACAAGTTAAAATCGGGGAGGGAGTAACCAAAACTAAAGTCAGTTTTTGGAAAAATTTTCCAAATAAGTTTTCCAAAGTTCGTTTTTTTGTCATTTTATTCTTGTCACCCTGAACTCGTTTCAGAGTATATTTAGTTTTATATTTCAAACCACATATCTA
>CAIUZU010000003.1 GCA_903903705.1 uncultured Helicobacteraceae bacterium | reverse complement strand
CGTGGTGGGTCACTGGATGTCGGAGGAGAAACGTCCCGAAGCGAGACCATGCTCCGGGAAGCGGGCAAAGTCGATGGATACAACAACACCTCGGACCAAAGCCCACATGCTGATTGCTCTTCACATAGTTCTATCTGAGAGAGCGCCTTTGTTTCGTCGTTCATATGGGGCAGGGTGTGGAATATTACACTCTCAAACTCTATCTTTTTATACTCTTGATTGTAAGCTACATGTAGATTTTTAAAATTCTCAAAAATCTTTAGTATCGGCGAGCTTAGGTTCGTTCTTGGCGTTGAGTGGTTTCCGGCTATAAGTATGAAAGGAATATTTAACGAATCTATGATTTTAAACTGCTCAAGCGCAAATGTTATGGCTCGGTTTGAGGGGCTTGGGCGGTGAAACAGATCTCCGGTATGGATGATGAAATCGGGCTGAATAACTTTTATCTGAGCAATTACTTGAGAAAAAGCGTCGTAGAAATCAGCTTCTCTTTGGTTGATATTCTCTTCATTTAAAATATCAAGATCGTTAAACCCTAGATGAGTGTCACTAAAGTGTATTATTTTCAAGTCAAACCCCCGATAGTTTTAATTATTTTATCAAAAAAACTAATATTTAACAAAAAAATCAGTATGTAATTTTGGCTAGATAAAGTTTGTCGCTTTATGCGAGTTTTACTTTGTATTATTTTTGACACTTTATATATTTGGTTTATAACATGTTACTTTTTTAAGCTACTATTATAAGTGAAACCAATAACTCAGAAAGAATTTAAAATAAAGCAAACTCAAGCATAAGTAATTAAGGATATTGTCATGACGATAGACGAGCTTAAGAGATATAACGGTCAAAATGGTGAGAAAGCTTATGTGGCCTACAAAAATGTGGTCTATGATGTTACTAATAGTCCTTTTTGGAAAAACGGTGACCATGTGGGAGAACATACCGCAGGGGTTGATTTAACTTCTGCCTTGTCCAATGCTCCGCATGGTGATGAAGTTTTTAAAGAGTTTGCCGTTGTAGGCAAGCTTGAGGGCAGCGAGCAGATTGGCTCGGTTACGCAAACTCCAAAAACGCAAGAACATCAAAACGACTCTCACGAATTATTTAAATCAAAACTAAAAACTTGGTATAAAAAATACCATCCCCATCCCGCAGCAGTCCATTTTCCAATCGCTTTGCACCTTTTTGCTACGGGAATGGATATCTTATTTTTAACAATGCCAAACGAGGCTTACGATGCAGGGGTGTTTTACTCCTTCTTTGTCGCAACGGTAATGGGATTTGTAGCAATGGTGCCGGGAATTTTAAGCTGGTGGATAAATTACAATTTTTCAATGCACAGAGCATTTGTCATAAAGTTGATTGTTTCATCTATCACGCTTCTTTTAGGGGTTGTTGCAATCTATATCTACTACGAAAATCCACATGTCGTTTACGAACATTCATTTCAAGGGATACTCTACCATGCCATTGTTCTTGTAACTGGTCTTAACGTAATCATTCTTGGGTATTACGGCGGAAAAATAACTTGGGGTTATGGAAGGTATCAGACTCTTACTGAGGATAGTAAAAATATTCCCAACATAGCTAAGCATGAAAGCAGGGTGGCAGATAACGGCGCCTCTCAAAGTATCTCCATACTCATCGGCGGTGCGGCTGGAACCGGCATCGCTACGCTTGAGAAAATAGTGAGTGAAGCGTTTAAGAAGAGTGGATTTTATATCTTTTCAACAAAAGAGTATATGTCGCGTGTGCGAGGCGGCAGTAACACAATTCTCATCCGAATTTCAGATGCTCCGGTAGAAGCCCCGTGCTGGAAAGTTGATATCTCCATCGCTCTGGATTCACTTGCGTTAGAACATATGCAAGAGAGATGGCATGCAAACACTATAGTCTTTGCAGATGAGGCATTTTCTGAGAAAAAAACAAATATGATTTTTGTAGCAATGAAAGAGAGTGCAGAAAAATTCGGCAATGCAAAATATGCAAATACCTATATAGCAGGTGTGCTTTTTGGAGTGTTGAGGATTGACAAAAGCTCATTATTACAAAATATTGCAGAACATTTTAAAGATGATGACGTAAATAGAGATGTGGCTGAATACGGCTATGAAGAGGGAGTGAAATTAGAAAACATAACTCTGCCGAAGTTGCCAAAATCTGATTTGGAAGGTGTAAAAAAACTTCACTTAATGGATGGAACTACGGCATGTGGATTTGGCTTTTTAGCAGGCGGGTGTAACATGGTTACCGCTTATCCGATGTCGCCTTCGACGGGAGTGCTGAACTTTATGGCGGATATGTCCAAACATTTGAGTATTGCGGTTGAGCAGAGTGAAGATGAGATTGCTTCTCTTAGTATGGTGCTTGGAGGATGGTATAGCGGTGCTCGTGCGATGACTACAACATCGGGCGGAGGTTTTGCTCTGATGGGTGAAGCGCTTAGTCTAAGCGGTATGACAGAGACTCCTGCAGTTATCTACCTTTCACAGCGACCCGGTCCTGCAACAGGACTGCCGACTCGAAGTGAGCAGGGTGATTTAAACATGGCACTCTACTCGGGACACGGTTCATTTCCTCGCATCGTTTTAGCACCGGGGAGTTTAAGAGAGTGCATAGATTATGGTTATCTTGCTTTTGAGATGGCAGATAAATATCAAACTCCGGTAATTATTTTAAGTGACCAATACTTGGCAGATTCTATCTCCATGATAGAAAAAGTGGAGTTTTCCTCGTATGAACAGCGAAGCTACCTCGTACAAAGCACTAAAGATTATGTGCGTTACGAAGATACAAAAAACGGTATAAGTCCTAGAACTGTTCCCGGTTTTGGAAAAGGCTTGATTTGTGCAGTCGGAGATGAGCACGATGAGCGAGGGCAGATTACGGAAGATTATAAAATGCGTGAAAAAATGGTCGCTAAACGTGCGCGCAAAAATGATGAACTAACCACAGAAGCGATTGCTCCTGAGATTGTAGGCGAGGGCGATATTGCCATTATCGGCTGGGGTTCGACCCGCGGTGCTATTTGTGAGAGTCTAGCGCATCTAAACAATCCTCGTCTTTCGCATGTTCATTTTGCTTGGGTGCATCCGCTCGGCAAAGAGCAATTAAAATCACTTGAGAGGTTTAAGTATAGAATAGTCGTAGAGAATAATGCGGACGGAGCATTTGCAAACCAGCTTAAACTCTATGATGTAAAAATAGACAATCAAATCTTGCAGTCAAACGGTTTTAGTTTTTTTGTGGATCAGTTAAGTATTATGATTGAAAAATCTCTAAAGGAGCTGTCATGAATTCTTTGTTTGATAGAGAAAATGTGGATATCGCTTGGTGTTCAGGGTGTGGAAATTTCGGTATTTTAAAACTTATCAGAGAAGTTTTAGAAGAACTGGAAGTTGATAAAAAAACCTGTGTAATCGTCTCCGGAATAGGGCAGGCCGCAAAAACTCCGTACTATATTGATGTCAATATGTTTGGAGTTCTACACGGCAGAGCATTGCCTGTTGCGACCGCTGTAAAACTTGGAAATCCAAATCTGTGCGTTGTGGCAGAGGGCGGGGACGGAGACATGTATGGAGAGGGCGGAAACCACTTTATACATACCATCAGACGCAATGTCGACATCGTGCATATCGTCCATAACAACATGGTTTACGGTCTTACAAAAGGGCAGGCATCGCCTACGAGCCAAAAGGGTTTCGTAACAAAAGTTCAAGTTGGCGGTGTCGTAAATGAGCCTTTTAACCCGCTTGCAGTAGCTCTTTCTTTAAAAGCAGGGTTTGTCTCACGTGTAAACATAGGCGACGCCGTGCATGCCAAAGAGGTCTTAAAAGCTGCATTTAGACATCACGGCTACGCACTTGTCGATATTTTACAGCCATGCCCGACTTTTAACAATACAAATACCCATCATTGGTTCAAAGAAAACAGTTATGTTTTGGATGATACGCATGAGAGTTCCGACTTTAATGGAGCTCTTCAAAAAGCTTTTGAATTTTCCCCGATGCCTTTAGGCATTATTTATCAAGATAAGAGCAGTAGAGATATTTTTGAGAGAAGTATAAGAGGCGAAGATGCAAAACCGCTTCACGCAATAACACATGATGTCTCTAAGATACAGGATGTGTTTAGTAGTTATTAGGGCTGATATGATAGACAGAGAGATAGCTGCTTTGGTGAGATAGAGTTTAAATGGAGCATGAAATATCTCTTTTCATGCTCTTAATTTAGTATCTGTATCTCAAAATTTTTCTCAAATCTGTATCTTACTCTGTTGCAGTCAAGAATGTATTGGATATCCAAAAATTCGTCTACTTCTATATCTCTGTTTAGTTTTAGATTTACAACCCTGTTTTTTGAATAATCAAATTTAAAAGTAACAAATCCGTTTATCGCATTTATAACTTGCTGTGCCATTTTTTACTCCTTTATCTGTTTTATATTGCAATTAGCATAAGCATCGCAATCTAGGCATTCGCTGCCCATAACTTTTTTGTATTCATCATAAAAACAACTGCTGTTGTGTTTAGAACATACAACCGGAAGATCTCGTTTTTTTGCTTCGCTCTTAAAGTGTTTCATAGCGTTGTGATTTAAAAAAGAGGTAAGCATAACTACGCATTTTATATCAATGGGTATGATTTTTTTGCATGTGCTTGCTTTTTTTCTTGCATCCCAGTGAACTACGCAAGATACGCCGAAAATACCCAGTACAGATCTAATCGCATCGATTTTATCTCCGCCTATCACCAAAACACTCATGGTTCGCTCCTATCTTAAAAGTTCGTTCGCGATTGTGTAAACTTTAGCATCGTCTACATTTGAGTATCTCATTTTAAATACACGCATGATTGAGCATAGCATCTTTGGATTTTTTTTAAATCCTGATTCTTCTACCAACTTGTTTATCTCATTTTTTATTAAAATATCAGACATAAAATAGCTCCATTTATGATAATTGTTATCAAAATAATAGCGAACCGAAGCTTAAAAAGTTATAATGTTGATATTTATTATCATTTTGTATGGTTTATGAATTTTTGAAAGTAGTTTTAAGTGTACAGCTCTTGGTTTAGAGCTGTTTTTTTGCAAAAAATTTGTAGTAAAAATCTTTTATTATTCTGAGTTTTGCACTGCTGGCTGCAAGTTCTCCGCTTTTGATAGTTCCGCTTCTAACAGTTGTTCCCGCCGCCACCATGACATTGTCTTCGAGTGTCACGGGAGCTATGAGTTGGCTGTCACTGCCGATAAAAACATTTTTTCCGATAACGGTTTTATATTTGTTAACTCCGTCATAGTTACATGTAATCACTCCTGCACCGATATTTGTACCCTCATCAACCGTAGCATCGCCTATGTAGCTCAAATGCCCTGCTTTTACGCCTTTAAGTGATGATTTTTTAACCTCTACGAAATTTCCTATATGAGTATCTTCTATGTTTGAAGCAGGGCGGAGATGTGCCAAAGGTCCTACATCTGAATTTTTTACTATGCTATCTTCTATAACGCTGTGTGCTTTGATGTGGGAGTCGATTATTTTAGAATTTCCCGTGATGCGGCAGCCGTTTTCAACAATGCACTCTCCCTCAAAAACCACACTCTCTTCTATGTAGATGGTTGATGGAAGCTGCATCGTTACGCCTGAGTCCATTAAGCGTGTTTTAATCCTCTCTTGCATTATCTCCTCGGCATGTGAGAGATCTTTTTTAGAGTTTACACCTTTAAACTGCTCTTCATCGACTAGAAGCGGAGTAATTGCGACTCCATCGGCTCTTGCCATGGAGATTACATCCGTTAAATAGTACTCTTTTTGTGCATTGTCGTTTTTAAGAAGAGGTATATATTTTTCGAGTATCTCTTTGGAAAATGCGTATATTCCTGCATTTACCGTCGTTACTTTTAGCTGGGAAGCCGAAGCGTCTTTTTGTTCGACTATCTTTTGAACTTGTCCGTTTTCTATGATTACACGACCGTATCCGTCTGGATTTTGAAGATCAAAAATGGACATCATGATCTGACTCTTGGTTTGCAAAAAAGGCAGAAGAGACTCAGGTGTTATAAGCGGCATATCTCCGTTTAGAACAAGCACTTTTTCATGTTTAAAAGAGACATTTTTCATCGCTCCTCCCGTTCCGGGAAAGTTTGCGTCATCTTGGACGACAAAGTTTATATCCTCAAAATATGAGCACATCTGTTTCATTACCGCATCTTTTTGATGTGCAACGACTACCGTTATGTCATCGCTTATCTCACGGGATGATTTTATGATGTAATAGAGCATCTCTTTGCCGCTTAGAGTATGTAAAACTTTTGCCTTGGAAGACTTCATGCGACTCCCTTTTCCGGCAGCCAAAATTACTATGCTGATTCTATTTTTGTTCATATTTACTCTTTTTATAAATTGTCGAAATTATACCCATAAGCCCTTATATTTGAAATAAAAGTGATTCAATTATCGAGAGCCTAATCTAATTTGTGGTATCATAACCACAATGTTTTTGTAAAATGTTTTGATTAATTTATTGAGAAAAATAAGAACTAAAAAAGTAAATAAACAGTTTTAAATAAGGTAGCAGATAGATAATGTTGAGATTTTTTTTGTTTTTTTTGCTGCTTGGAGTCATACCTGTTTTAGGTGCTGAGAGCGTAACCGTTCCTACTATGAATTTTGAGCTCTCAGCTCCTAAATCTCCTGAGCAGTTGGTGAGTTCGCTTAATGTTTTAGTTCTTTTAACTCTCCTCTTTCTAGCACCGAGCATGGTTCTTGTTATGACAACTTTTACAAGATTTGTCATTGTTTTTGGTTTTTTACGTCAAGCCATGGGTACACAGCAAGTTCCGCCTACACAGCTTTTGGTTATGCTCGCTATGATACTCACTTTTTTTGTTATGGAACCTGTCGGCACAAAGGCTTATGAAGATGGAATCAAGCCCTATGTTGAGAAAAAAATCGGCTATGAAGAGGCTTTTGACAAGACGGCTATGCCTTTTAAAAACTTTATGATTAGAAATACCAGAGAAAAGGATTTGGCTCTATTTTTTAGAATCAGAAAGATGGAAAACCCTTCGAGTATCGCTGCCGTACCGCTTTCCATCATCATTCCTGCATTTGTGATAAGTGAGTTAAAGACTGCTTTTGAGATCGGGTTTTTACTCTTTTTACCATTTTTGGTTATCGACATGGTTGTTGCATCTATCCTTATGTCTATGGGTATGATGATGCTTCCGCCTGTTATGATTGCACTCCCCTTTAAGATACTCATATTTGTTCTTATCGATGGATGGAGCTTGCTTATCGGCAATCTTATAGCTTCGGTAAAATAGAAAAGAGCAGATGATATGAATTGTAAATATTTTGGAGAGTGCGGCGCATGTAAGGTTTATGATGGCGGCTATGAGCGCCAACTCTCTTTAAAACTAGAGCTAAATAAAGAGCGGTTTAAGCCTTTTTACAGCGGCGACATATCTGTTTTCAAGTCGCCTCAGAGCCACTATCGCTCAAGAAGCGAGTTTAAAATCTGGCATGTGAGCGATGATGAATTTTACTATACGATGAACCATATGGACAAAGAGGGCGTTGTTTATGTAGACGAGTGTCCGCAGGTAAGCCAATACATTGCGGCACTGATGCCAAAGCTGCTAAAAGCCATAAAAGAGTATGGCATCGGTTTTAAGCTCTTCGGTGTTGATTTTTTGAGTTCCACCACAGGCGAAATCGCCGTTTCGCTTCTTTATCACAAAGCGTTAGACTCTGCATGGAGTGAGATTGCCGCTAAAATGTCGGCTGAGCTTAACATACACATTATAGGGCGAAGCAGGGGGCAAAAAGTCGTTATCGGACAAGATTACATAACCGAGAGTCTGAACATTAACGGCGAAGAGTTTAGGTTTAACTACATAGAAAACAGCTTTACCCAGCCAAATGCCAAAGTAAACGAGCAGATGATAGCATGGGCTTTAAAAGATTTACACAGCCATGACGGAGACCTGCTTGAACTCTACTGCGGTGCAGGAAATTTCACCATACCTTTTGCAAAAAGATTTAGAAAAGTTTTGGCTACGGAGATATCTAAGTCATCCATAAATGCGGCAAAAGCAAATATGCTTTTAAACGGTGTAGAAAATATAGAGTTTGTACGCATGGGCGTTGAGGAGTTTGTTCAGGCACTCGACGGTGTTAGAGAGTTTAACAGAATGAGAGAGATTGATTTAAAACTATATAATATCAATACCATATTTGTAGATCCGCCGAGAAGCGGAATGGATGAGTCTACATGTGAGTTTGCCGCTAGATATGAGAATATTGTTTACATCTCATGTAACCCTGAAACATTGGCGAGAGACCTTGTGGTTTTGTGTAAAACACATGAGATTTGCGATATGGCTCTTTTTGATCAGTTCCCTTACACTCATCATGCGGAGATGGGTGTCAAACTCACTATAAAAAAGGTAGAAAAAGTATGAAAATCATATTTCTAACTCTTGTGATAGCCTCATTTTTATACTCTTTGGAGACAGAAAAAGTAGATCTTCAAAGCAAAAACAGAGAGCTTATTGAAAAGATTAAAGAGCTGGAAAAGTTGGTTCAAGAGCAGGAGAGAGTCTTAAAATCAAAAGAGTATTGCG
>CAIUZU010000002.1 GCA_903903705.1 uncultured Helicobacteraceae bacterium | reverse complement strand
GGAAAAAGTTTTGGCGATGCAGGACTAAAAGTTATCGTTGAAGAGTTTTTAGATGGTTATGAACTCTCTATGTTTGCGGTTTGTGACGGAGAGGATTATATTCTTCTTCCGGCTGCACAAGACCACAAAAGAGTAATGGATAATGATCAAGGACCAAATACGGGTGGAATGGGCGCTTATGCTCCTACACCTTTAGTCGATGAAGTGCTTTATCAAAAAGTCAGAGACAGAATCATACGCCCTACTTTAGACGGCATGAAAAAAGAGGGAGCTCCTTTTGAGGGAGTCCTTTTTATAGGTGTTATGGTGGTAAAAGGTGAACCGATTACATTAGAGTTTAATGTTCGCTTCGGAGATCCCGAGTGTGAAATTCTTATGCCGCTTATGACTTCAAGCGTTAGTGATATGTTCTATAAAGCTGCAACAAATAGGCTCGGTGAAATAAAAGTAGAGTTCTCAAAACAGTTTGCGGTAGGCGTAGTTATGGCAAGTGCAAATTATCCATACTCAAACTCAACTCCTGCAGAAATAATAGTTGATGATGTATATCATGAAGAGGTACAGAAGTATACTCATATCTCTTACGCCGGAGTAAGTATGATTGATGGTGTTCTTTACGCAGACGGTGGCAGGGTTTTAGTTTGTGTTGGAGTCGGAGATACGATAAAAGAGGCTAGAGACAGAGCATATATGAGATGCGGTCAAGTTCATTTTGCCGGTAAAAAACTCCGAACAGATATAGCATACCAAGCACTTTTTAAAGAAGCAAAGTGAACGAGGAGATTGAAAATCTCCTTCATAGAGAGGGGATGACTTTAGCAACGATAAAAAAGAGAGGGATGGCTTTTTTCATAGATGAGATGTTGCTATCTCTTTTACTTATTCTTGCATTGGGAAACTCTTTTTTTGAGGCTAAAACTGTTGAAGAGATGATTTTGCTTACAAATACATTTGTTTTAGAATACATGGCGATAAAAATCATATATCAGGCTTTTTTTATTATGCAGTACGGTGCGACACTCGGTAAAATAGCTATGAAGATAAGAGTCATAGAGATAAAAACTCTCCAAACTCCAAATGTAGTCGTTGCACTAAACCGTGCATTTGTAAGAGTAGTGAGTGAAATGCTATTTTACCTTGGCTTTCTATGGGGATTTTTAGACCCATCTAGGCAAACTTGGCATGATAAAAGTGCCAAAACTTTGGTTATAAATGCTTAAGTTATTTATATTTTTCATTCTATCTGCTCTATATGCAGCTGCAGATGCAGATGATAGAGTTGAAGTATATGCAACAAATATGGATACACAAGCCAATATTATTACCGCAGAGGGCGAGGTTGTCGTAGTATATCAAGACTACTATCTGAGTGCAAAAAAAGCGATTTATAACAGAGATAGCGGTGAACTTGAACTTTTTGAAAATATCCATGCCACTCAGGGAGAGAATATTCGCTTTTTGGGGCAATATGCAAAACTGAATATAGCTCAAAAAGAGAGAACTTTCAAACCCTTTTACATGCTGGAACAGAGTGCCGATGTTTGGCTAAGCGGTGCAAATGGCTACTCAAAAGAGAGCGACATAGATATAAAATCCGGTGTTATGAGCGGGTGTGATCCAAATAATCCGCTTTGGAAAATGGAGTTTACATCCTCGGAGTACAACACGGATACGATGTGGCTCAATCTCTATAATGCAAGAATCTACATATATGATATTCCCGTTTTTTATACTCCATATTTCGGCTACTCTCTCAATACAAAAAGAAGAACAGGCGTTTTACCTCCGATGATAGGGCTCTCTGGCAAAGAGGGGTTTTATTATGAACAATCACTCTTTATAGCCGAACAAAACTGGTGGGATCTAGATTTAAGACCACAGATAAGAACAAATCGCGGTTCAGGTGTGTACTCCACGTTTAGATTTGTTGATAGCGAGATTTCAAAAGGCTCTTTAACATCCGGTTTTTTTCAAGAACAAGAGAGCTATTATCTTGAAAACAAGTTAGGAAATAAAAAACATTACGGCTTTAATTTTTTATATGAGAACACCGATGTAATAAACCAATGGTTTAAAACAAACCTAAAAGGTCAGTCTGGTTTGTATATGGATATTGTCAACATGAACGATGTCGATTATATCAATCTCTCTGCAAACGATACGACAAAAAATGC
>CAIUZU010000001.1 GCA_903903705.1 uncultured Helicobacteraceae bacterium | reverse complement strand
GTATAACTGCATCGCCGCTTGAGAGTTCAAAACGAAAATCAAGCTTTTGGCTCTCTATGGAACTGGCATCTATCTTTATCTCAAGCCAATCTTCAAACGCAACTTCAAAAACGATTCCGCCACTTTTGCGGCAATATAGTTTTTGAGTAGTAAAATCTATATCTATCTCCTCGTTAAAGCCAATCGGGTCTATAATAAGACGAAGAATTTTACAACGTTTCATTATCTCCATGTCGGTATCAAAGGCAAAATATATACACTCATCGTCTTGCCCGTAAAATATCTTATTGACAGGACCTTTAGGCATATCCATGGTTGATGAGGTTCTATTTTCACAAACGACACCGCTTCCTATCCACTCAAAAAAAGATCCGTGTTTTCCGTCTATATCAGGCGAGATGTAGGATTGCGGTTTGAGCCAAAAATCGACCGAACTTCTGTTTTGGATAATAGGCTCAAATAGATCCAAAGGCGGTGCTATTTTCATAAGATTATAGATGGCAATGAGATGAGATCTAAAAAGCGTATCAAACTCTAGTCCAAATTCAGTGAAATGGTCATCGCCGTACCACCAAAACCAGTCCGAACACTCAGAGGCTAGAAAATGCTCCGTAATTTTGGCTTTTGTAGCTTCATCAAGAGACTCTTTATGGTGTTCATAATCTCTTTTTGTGACAAATATCAACTCCCAGCCTCGGGTTTTCTCTTTATGCCCTACCCAAGTGTTAAACTCACCATGTATCCAACTTCCGGCGGCAAGTCTGTTTAATCTTTTTTTGTCAAGTCCATAAACATCCTGCATATGAAGAGTTTTTAACCAAGGAGTAGAGTTCAAATTCATATAGAGTGCATCAAAAAAATCAAAAGCATTATTATCATAAAATTCCCAAGCATTCTCACCGTCTAAGATAATAAAAACGGTGGCGTCACTATGGGAGTCGTTTATGGATGACAAAAGCGACGTAAAGTTCTTTGCAGCCATCTTTGGCTCCCAAAATCTATAGGTAAAACCTATGAGATCACTAAGTTCATGATCTCTAAATGCTATGCACATATTGTTATAATCGTATGGTTTGTATAGATTTGCTTTATCTCTTGAGTTGATTGAGCGAAAAAGTATCTCTTGATCCGTTGCTATCCACTTTACACCACACTCACTAAGCAAAGCGACGCTGTTTTCATCTACCGCACCCTCGGCAGGCCAAAAACCATCCGGTTGAAATCCAAAAGTATCTTCAAAAAGCTCTTTAGCCCTCTCTATCTGTAAAAACGCATCCTCTTTTAAGCTTATAGAATGTTTTGGGATATTAGTAGATGGGTTTGCCACTTTTGCACTGTTCATGTCGAGCAGAAGCGGAAGTATGGGGTGGTTAAGCGGTGTCGTTGAAATAGAAATAATATCTCTCTCTCTAAGCTCTACATAGTAATCAAAAATTTCTCGTACAAAATGTGTTAATTCATGAAGCAGAGATAGTTTGTCTTCATAAACAAAACCTTTGCCTTTTTGTAACATCTCTTTTACGACAGCATTGTTTGTTCTAAGGTAAACTCCACACCATGAGAGCACAAAAAGAACCTCAAGATCAAGAAATTCCTGATTAGTATAGCTCTCTTTTTTGTAAAGCTCATCATATGAAGGCATCTTAGAGACAACCGTATCGTATGAACTGCTTTTGCAGATTTTTATTATCCAACTATATTCCGCCATGTTTAAAGAGCTTATATCTTCTAGCCAGAGATTAAAGAATTTATCACTATTTTGCGGATTTTCATAATAAAGTTTTAACTGCCGTATAAGAGGCGGCGTTATATTGAAAGTAGCTTTAAGTCCACTATGTCGCTCTAGCATCCATGGCATATCATAGTAATCTTTTATAGCATGTAAAAAGACCCACGGCATCTGCATAATGCCGGATTCGTCTCGGTAGTCTGGCTGATGCATGTGCCATATAAAACTTAGATTCACATTACCTCTTTTGCATATTTTTGAATTTTCTGAGTGTAGCTCTCAAGTAGATTTTCCCCGCTCTCCTGTGAACTTGCCTGAATATATAGATTTAAATGCTCATTATATTGATCAGGTATCATCAAGACCCAGTCGGTTTCATTTTCCCAGATTTTCACTCCATCTTCAGAAGATGATTTTTTACCCTTTGCATCCTCTAAAAATTTTCTCATCATTTTGCCTTTAAGTGCCTGCGTACAACTAATCCTCTCTTCTTTATAGTAAAAATTTTTAATCATTTTTGATATATCTGAAAGCTTGAGATGACTGCAGCTGAGCATTTCCATAATCTTCAAACTTGCATACATGGCATCTCTTGAAATACCAAAATCAGTAAATGCAAAATTACCGTCAACTGTTGCTATTAAAGCATACTCCCTTAATTTTGCTGCTTTAAAGTCGGCATATCTTCCCCTTTGGATATCAAGGTTTTCAAATGAGACTATATCCGGTGCCCATGACGGTAAAAAAACTTTTTTTCTCTCATCCTTAGAGTGCATATTTAGCAAGTGCAGAACCGCCAAAAGTCCTTTTATCATGTCCAAAACTTCACCATCATCGGTTACTAAAGATATAACTTGTGCATTTGGATAAATCATCACTCCCATATTAAAGTTTAAACCGGAGACGATTTTTGAAACATTCTCTAGGGAGCGTTTTTTAAGTGCTAAAAAATTTGAGAGTTTATGCTCATCATGATATGCATTTAGTATAATATTTTCTACGCCTATATCGTTTAATATATTTGGGAAAATGTCTGCTGTTGAACCATGCATGAGATCTACGGCAACCTTAAATGCACTGCATTTTATGATGTTTTGGTCTATCTTGCCCTCTACCGCAGATTTATAGCTATGGCACTCTTGATGATGCAGAGTCTCTTTAATCTCTCCAATTCGTGAAAAGTCGACTCTTCTGAACTTTTCCGTAAAAAATGCTTTTTCAATATTTTTAGCACTGTTTGAGTCGATGCGAATCGCCTCTTCATTAAAAAGAGTGATTTCAGAGTCTGTAGGGTTAAAAACATTTTGTTTAAAATGTGCACCGCCAAAAAGGTCAGGGTTATTTGCAAGTGTATACCTTAAAACTGAAGGAGGCGTACTTTTTAAGTCAAGTACATCAATACCGGCAGATAAGAGACCTCCTAAAAATGCTCTTTTTATCATTCTTGAACTTTTATTATGATCTCTTCCGACAACTACTTTTGTTCCAACCGGAAGTTGTGCCGCAAACGCTTCTGCAAGTTTTGTAGCCATTTCACATGAGAGTTCGACATTACTTTTGCCAGATACCGTTCCGTTTTCAAAGATAGAATTTTTATATCTGCTTCCCCAGACAAGGTTGTGACTAACGATGGAAGCCGGCTCTATCTTTTTATCAGGCCAGATAGTTACGTCATGTTCAAAAGTGGAAAGTTCCCCGACTTCACATCCCTCAGCAAGAATTAGCCCTGCTTTTGCCGTTACATTTTTGTCGATTATATTATTATTGCAGATGACGGCATTATCAAGTTTTACATTTTTTTTGATTTTTACATCTTCCCAGATAACGCTGTTTGAGATGGTACAACCGCTTGCTATTGCTACGTTGTCCGCAATGACGACATTGTTTAACTTAACGCCCTCTTTTATCTTTACGCCTCTGCCTAAAACTACTGTTCCTAAAATTTTAATAGAAGAGTTTAATGTATACTCTTCATCGCTGTATAAAACGCCTTCCGGATACTCTTTTTTTACACCGGAAATTTTAAAATTTACTTTTGAGTTTAAAATATCATCATACACTTCACGGTAGCTCTCAGGATTTCCGACATCTCTCCAGTAACCTTCCAAGTTATATCCCATTAGCGCAACGCCTCTGCTCATAAGCATAGGAAAGAGATTTTTGGCAAAGTCAAAATTTTCGCTATTTGGAATGTAGTTAAGTATTTCAGGCTCTATTATATAAATACCTGTATTTATGGTATCGCTAAAGACCTCACCCCAGCTTGGTTTTTCCAAAAATTTCTCTATAACATTATCTTCATTGGCTATTACTACGCCAAATTGAAGAGGGTTTTCAACAGAGGTAAGACCGATGGAGAGTTTTGATTTTTTTTGTTTATGAAATTCAAAAAGCTCCCTAAAATCAAAGTCGGTAACAAGATCGCCGCTGATAACTATAAAATTGTCATCTCCGATATGCTCCTGCGCAAGCTTGACGGCTCCTGCAGTACCATAATCATCATCGGGAACTACATAGGTTATCTTTATGCCAAAATCACTTCCGTCTCCAAAGTAGTTTTGGATAATTTCAGGTTTAAAATAGAGTAAAACTATAAACTCAGAGATACCTAAATCTCGCAGTGTCATCATAGTATGCTGCATCATAGGCCTATTGATTATAGGCAACATCGGTTTTGGTCTTGAATGTGTCAAAGGCTGGATTCTTGTTCCAAATCCGCCCGCCATAACTACTGCTTTCATAACAACCTTTGTATGTAAATCTTTATAAACTCTCTCACTCTATTGTTAATAATTTTACCTGCTAAAATGCTCTAATCTAGTAAATTAAGGGCATCCAAATAGTGCTTTGGCAACTGATACTTATTTGATACAACCTCTTCTATGTCTATCAAACCGAATTCACCCTTTTTATAAACCGCAATCTTATTTGAGTTGCTGTTTTTAAGAAGATGATCAACTGCAATAACAGTAAAATCAAATGCCATAAGTCTATCATAGACGGTTGGATTTCCGCCTCTTTGGATGTGACCGAGTATGCTTACTCTCGTCTCCATACCTATATCATCTTGAAGCCAATTAAAGACTTCAGTCGTCTTTTTACTGCCCTCTGCAACAATTGCCAAAATATAGTTTCTTCCATTTTGCATTTCGTCTTTTAACCTTTTGGTGAGTTCTTTTGGCTCAAACGGAGCTTCAGGCACAACGCAAATTTCAGCACCGCTTATCATAGCGGAGACAATAGCCAAATATCCGCAATCCCTGCCCATTACTTCAACCAAAAAAGCACGGCTAAAAGATGATGCCGTATCTCGAATCTTATCAAGTGCATCTCTTATAACATTTAAAGCGGTATCCACGCCTAAGCAGTAATCGGTTCCGTAAATATCATTGTCTATAGTCGAGGGGATTCCTACAAAATTGAGTTCAAACTCCGAGCTAAATTTCTCCATAGCTCTAAAAGAACCGTCTCCTCCGAGTACAACAAGTTTTGTTATGCCAAACTCTTTGAGGTTGTCGTATGCCTGCTTTCTGTACTCATGCTCAAAAAACCTCTTAGATCTCGAGGAACGGATGATAGTTCCGCCGTCATGGAGTATTCCCGATACATCGGAATGTGTCGCTTTTTTAATCTTTTTATCTATCAAACCCTCTAAACCACCATAGATTAGATATGGAGTAGAGC